>NZ_BDHD01000006.1:0-41689 GCF_054786075.1 Treponema sp. R6D11
CCGCTTTTTCTAATAAATTGTATAGCCGTTGTTTTCCTGTAATTGATTCATAAGTCTCAATACTCATTACGGCAAGATCACCTTCTCCATTTTTGGTAATAAATACAGGTTCTCTGAATTTATGGCAAAATTCAGAAATTTCAGAATATGAGTTTCTTAAATCAGCACTTTTTCTTATTACCGGCATATAACTAAATAATATCAATATTTTGATATTATTTCAAGCCCTCTTTTCCAAATACCTCTCCTCCTCGCTAAACAAACACCCGCAGTACTTCTGCATATAAAATCCTGAGGTTCGGGCTTTTGTTTGCCCTTCACGGAAAAGCGGACGGAAATCCCTGTATAAAAAATCTACTCCGTATTTTTCCGCCGTTTCTTCGCAGACTTGCTTTATCTCCTCATGATCCTGATACGGGCTTATTAACAGAGTTGAGCTAAAGGCGGAAAATCCTTCCTGTTTTGCGAAGGACGCAGTTTTTTCAAGACGCATACGGTAACATTTTTTGCACCGATCAGGCTTGGAAATTGAATTACTATCCGCCTGTGAATAAACTACTTTTAGAAATTCCCTTAATCCGTATTCATCAATTGAGGTAAGAGCCAAATTTTCGCTTTTGGCGAAATCTTTAAGGCAGTCGCTTCGGGAGCTATATTCCGTATAGGGGTGGATATTCGGGTTGTACCAGAACAAGTGCGGCTCTGTTTTTTCGGCTCTAAGACTGGCGACAAAGGAGACTGAACAGGGAGCGCAACAGCAGTGGAGAAGAAGTTTCATATCTAAATAATTATAACATACTCAAAGGATCAACATCAATTTCTAAGTAGACTTTGCTTTCCTTTACTTTTTCATAAAGGGAAACAAGCTCACGTGCCATGGAGTGAATCGCTCCAATGGAAGGACTGCGAAGAATTAATTGCCGTCTGTAATTGTTGTTTATAATGCCGATGGGACATTCGGCAGGACCCAGCATATCGGCGTCTTTTGGAAGTAATTTTTCGGCGATACTTGCAAGCCTGTTAATAGCCGAGTTTGCTTTTATTTCTTCTTTGGAGCGGACAGTAAAACGAATAAGTCTTGAGTAGGGCGGAAAGCCGAGTGAACGGCGGTGTTTTAATTCGGCGTTAAAAAAGCCCGTCACGTCCAATATGCACGATTTTGTAATTACAGGGTCGTCAGTGCGAAGCGTCTGCACAATTACTTTGCTGTCGGGGAAATATCTGCCGGCTCGTCCGGCTACCTGAACAATAAGAGAAAAGGTTCTCTCCGCCGCTCGAAAGTCTGGCATGTGCAGTCCTGTGTCGGCAAAGACTACGCCGACAAGCCGCACTCCGGGAAAATTCAATCCTTTAGCGACCATTTGCGTACCAAGCAAAATGTCGATTTCTCCTTTTTTGA
Source organism: Treponema sp. R6D11 (assembly GCF_054786075.1). Classification (NCBI taxonomy): domain Bacteria; kingdom Pseudomonadati; phylum Spirochaetota; class Spirochaetia; order Treponematales; family Treponemataceae; genus Treponema; species Treponema sp. R6D11. Next base: position 1,400 of record NZ_BDHD01000006.1, read on the forward strand.
ATAATTTAAGCGTTTCTTCAAGACCGCCGCCGCCGCTTTTTTTTGAGGCTGTGTCAGCGTCAACACGGCGAAGGCGTAAGTTGGGGAAAGTGCGGCGTACTTCTTCCTCGATCATTTCAGTGCCGAAACCTCTGTAGCCTGCTTCCACACAGCCGCAGTTGGGGCAGACTGTTGGCGGCGGTTCGCTGTAACCGCAGTAGTGGCAAATACAGCGGTTACGTTTTTTATGCCATGTAAGCGATACTGAACAACGCTTACAGACAAGGTCCCAACCGCATTCAGGGCATTTGTAAAAATGAGCGAAGCCTCTGCGGTTTAAGAAAAGGATAGTCTGCCTTCCCATTTGAACGGTTAATAAAATTTCATTTTTTAATTCCTTTGTAAGACAGCCTTCGGTTTTGGCAAGGCTTACGGCTTTTATCTCAGGCATTCCTCCGCCTGAAAGACGGCGTGACAGGTCAAGCCTTTTAATGCCGCCTTCTTGCATAAGTTTCCACGCTTCCGCCGAAGGAGTAGCCGACCCCATAACAAGACGAGCGCCTTCTTTTGAACAGCGGTGGAGTGCGATTTGCCTTGCGTGGTATCTTGGCGTGTTACCCGATTTATATGAGCCGTCATGTTCTTCATCAATGATGATAAGCCCAAGATTAGGCACTGGAGCGAAGACTGCGCTTCTGGGTCCTACAACAATCGGCGCTTTTCCGTTTTTTATTCTGATCCATTCTGAAAGACGAGCGGAGGGAGTCATTCCCGAATGTAAGGTGGCGGACAGCGAGCCGAAACGGTTTCCAATCATCTGGGCTGTTTGGTGGGTTAGCGATATTTCAGGCACAAGATAGATAACCGATTTTCCTTCGTTTAACATAAATTGTGCCGCTCTAAGAAAGACTTCCGTTTTGCCTGAACCTGTAACACCGTAAAGGTAGAACATCGGCGGCAAATTGGAATTGGTATTTGTGTTTTCTATGGGAGAAGTTATGGCGCTTAAAGCCGCCGCCTGTTCATCGGATATTGAAAGCGTAGGAATTATTTCCTCATCGCCGGAGGGCAGGGTAGGGACTTTTTCCCTTATGCCAGACGGAATCATCGAAGAAATCGCCTGCCCTGTTCCGCAAATGTAAAAGCCAGCCATCCATTTGGCGATTTCTATTTCTCTCTCGCCAAATAAAGGGTCGCTATCCACCACACGGCGGATTTTTTTTACGGCTTCGTATTTTATCCCTTCCGGCAACATATCACGCTGTCCTATGATGTAGCCTAGAACGTCTCTTTTCCCGAATGGAACCATCGCCCGTTTTCCGATAGCCGCCTCGTTTTTATCGTCAATAAGATAGGTGAAACTTAGCTCGGAAGGAATGTCAAAAACTAAATCGAAATAGATAACCAATCTTTACTCCGTCAATTAAAATTTTGAATGAAGGAGTTTTAAGTCTTCCCACGCAGGACGTTTATATTCTTCGTTACGCAAAAGCGCGGCTGGGTGGTATGTGGCGATGAGTGGAATCTTCATCTCCCCAACTTCCAATTCCGTAAACTTTCCACGTATTTTTCCTATTGATTCGGTTGTTTTTAATAGCGACTGCGCGGCGATTCTTCCCACGACAAGAATGAATTTGGGTTTTAATAAAGTTATTTGATGTTCAAGAAAATTCGCGCATGCTGATGTTTCTTCGGGGTAGGGGTCTCGGTTAAAAGGCGGTCGGCATTTTACTACATTGGCGATAAAACAATTTGTCTTGCGCGAAAGACCGATAGAGTCCAACATCTTGTCCAAAAGTTGACCTGCTCTGCCGACAAAAGGGCGACCGTGCCGATCTTCATCTTCGCCGGGAGCCTCGCCGATTACCATTACAAGCGGCTGTAAAACACCCTCCCCTGGGACAGCGTTGGTTCTTTTTTCCCAAAGCTGGCAATTTCTGCAAACTAGAATTTTTTCCGCTATTTCCTCGATATTCTCAAAAGTGCCGCCGCCGTCAATCTGTCCTTTTGGCTCATCATCGTCAAATTGGTACTCTTTGGCTTCGGTTTGGTATCCTGAAGCCAGATGATCTGAGGCAATATCAAGGAAATTGGCTATTTTTTGCTTGTCAATTTTGGTCATAGTTTGATTATCAATATTAATAATTCATAACTATAAAAACAAGAGCTTTAAAAAAACGCAATAGTAACTAACTACAAAATATTATAATTATACTCAAATATTTATTTTTTCCAAAAAAATACACAAAATGTAGTACCATTCTATTGACAAGTACGCTATATATGCGGTACTATATATAGCGTAATAGTTGTAGTAGGAGACACTATATGCGTTGCCCCCATTGCGGGACTATTGAAGACAAGGTAATTGAATCGCGGACATTGGCAAATGGGGACGCTGTGCGCAGACGCAGGGAATGTAACAGTTGCGGTTACAGGTTTACAAGTTACGAAAAGATCGACGAAAGGCAATTTATGGTGGTCAAAAAAGACCAAAGAAGAGAGCCTTTTGATCGTGAAAAACTGGAAAAGGGAGTAGTGCGGGCGCTTGAAAAAAGACCGTTTTCCCAGATGCAGATTGAGAATCTTGTAAATGAAATAGAGGACGAATCGGCGATTTTAAGCAAGGGAAGCCGTGAAATTTCCAGTTCCGTTATTGGGGAATTGGTTTTAAAAAGGCTTGGCGAATTGGACAAAGTAGCCTATATACGTTTTGCGTCGGTTTATAAGTCGTTTAATAATTTGGAAGAGTTTTTAGAAGAAATAAAGCAAGTTGGTGAACCTTGAGGTTTACTGCCTGTCTTTAGGGGGGCAATGAAAGACAGGCAGACCCTTTTTCGGGAGGGGAATGCGCTTAAGACCGCGTGAAGGCAGCTTTTACGCGGTCTTTTTTTATGACACCTTTTATTATTTATGTTATGATATACAAAGTTTTTTGAATGTATGGCTATGGGAGGGATTGAATGAAAATAGGGCTGGATACATTTGCCTGTGACGGCGGTAAGTCCGGAGTGGGTATGTATTTAACTCAATTCTTAAAACGCATAAAACCTTCTTCACAAGCCCTTTTTGAGCTTTTCGGTTGGGAATATGACCGCTATACATACACTGAAGTAGCCCCTAATTTTGAGTTTATTCCACAATGCTCTGTTCACGGAAAAACGGCTAATTCCCTTTGGCATGTTTACAGATACCCCGAATTTGCTTTACATCGTAAATTTGACGCCTGTTTTTTTGCCGCGGCCCATCGTTATCTGCCGTATAAATCGCCGTGTCCGACAATAGGCGTTGTTCATGATATGGCGGCTTATTACGGCAATAGAAAAATCAGGGTTCACCTTGGCGCGTTTTTAAGAATGATACTGCCCAATTCTTTGCGCAGATTAGACAGAATTATCGCTGTAAGCGAATTTGTAAAACAGGAACTGGTAGAACGCGCAAATGTAAAAGAAAACAGAATAGAAGTAGTCCCAAACGGAATTGATCATGAAGCCTTTTACCCGCGTCAGAGAAACGAAGAAAGTGTACTGTTAATTCAGCCGTTCAGCTTTAAACGCCCCTACGTTCTTTGCGTGTCAAGAATAGATCACCCTATTAAAAATCATGTCCGCCTTATAAACGCTTTTAATATTTTTAAAGAAAAAACAAAATATCCGCACCGGCTTGTTTTAGCCGGAGGAGACAGCAACAATGCATCAGTTGTGAAGGAAGCCGCCGCTGCGTCGCCTTGGCGCAGTGATATTTTCTTTACAGGTCATTTCCCCGCAAAAAGTCTGCCGGAACTCTACGCCGGAGCCGATTTTGTCGTTGTTCCGTCAATGTACGAAGGTTTTGGCATGGGCGCTGTAGAGGCGATGGCTTGCGGCGTACCAGTAATATGCGCCCGCGCTGCTTCCCTTCCTGAAACAACGGAACACGCCGCTCTTTATTTTGACCCCTTGAGTATCGAGGACATGGCGGACAGAATGGTTACAGTCAGCACAGACCGCAACATTTACAATGAATGCCGCCGACTTGGTTTGGAACGGGCGCAGTTCTTCTCTTGGGACAAATGCGTAGACAGAACTTTGCAAATAATTTATGAAACGGCGGGGCAGTAAACAAGGCTTACGCCATTTACAATATTGGCTATGGCATATTATGCTAAAAAAAGGGTATTTTATTGTAAATAATACCCAAAAAAGGGTAAAAAAGTATTTCTTATAGAAAATTTAAATTTTTATTAAATTGTGTCAATAATGTTTATTTTCTCTGGCATATGGATATATAATAAATCAGCAGATGTGATGTCATTTTTCTCCCCCTTATATATGAAGGGGGAGAGTGTGTCGTCACATTTTTATGGTTTTTTACATCTTAAAGAATTTATATGGGAAATTATAGACTTACACTTAATGTCTATAAATAGATTTGGGAAATCTATGATTGGATGGGTGTAAGTAATGTATAATAATAGTTTCTTAAAGAGAAAAATTTCCTGCCCAAATTATATTTCCTTAACTATTGTAGGTGTCTCATTTGTAACTTCTGTCGAAGTTCATAATTATAATAAGGGAATATTGTTAATGATAGTAATTAATTTTGCCGTTTTATGTAGTAATAAGTTAAAGTTTAATATAGGTATGATTTATAGGGTAGTTTACCCTACATTATAATAATTAATATGAAGGAAGGGAGAAAACGATGTTTGAAGGAAGAGATCTTAAGAAAGAAATAGAAAATTTGGGAATTATAGCTATCGAAGATTATGGCGTAGGAAGCCTAGAATCTACTTTTGCCGCATTGGACGCAATACGTCAATACGAGGAACAAAATATTAAAAAAGAAGAACAGGAAGAAAGAGGGCTTAATAATCGTGATACAAACCAGTAAAATATATTTTGTTTATTGCTATAATAATTTGTGAAAAAACCAGATTAGTTGTTTCACAAGTTTTACATTTTTAAAAGGATGTTGTTATAGTATGGGAATAAATCATAAATTTGTCGATGATCTTGATTCTGCTATTGACTGCTTTCTTCCTATTTTGAAACAATTACAAATAAAAGAAAATGATAATACAAAAATACCTGTTTGTTTATCATTTTCACCAGAACTTAGAGGAATAGATAGTATTAAACAATGGGATATAGTGCTTCTAAAAGCTAATCTACTTGATAAAGATAATACGGCATTATTTATGCTTAAATCATATGGTGACAAATATAATGATTCAAAAATGAGATGTTATATAGTTATTGATGAAATCTATTATATTAGAAATGAAGCAGCCAAAGTTATCCATGAAACCAGAATGATGATAGTCATTCATGAATTTATACATTTTATTTCTTACATCTATGCGAGAATCAAAAATACTCCTAAAGAATTTTTATAAAAATTAGAAAATAAGCTTTCAGCAAAAATTGATTTTTGGAATGAAAAGGAAACTCTGGAATTATATAAATTTCTAGATAAGTTAAGACCTACAGATGATTTTAATAACTCAAAACATACAAGAGATGAACATTTTAGATTGGGAAAAGATGATACACCTCTTAATTATACAGACATTTACAGAAATTTAATGCTTTCACATCAGTTATTTGATGAGTATTTTTCAGACCAGGCAAAAAAAGATTTTTGTGACTTTTGGAAGAAAGAAGAATACGGCGAGGCTTACAAATTATATATAGATATTACAAAAAGTATAGCGCAAGAAGAATGGATACTTGAAAATTTTGCTATACAACAAGCAGGTAATATTTTAAATGAATATTATGCTTATAATTTATTATAAGTGATTATAATAGGAGAACATTTACATGATTGATGAATTGACTAAGATTACTAATGATCTTGAATATATCATTGACAATTTTAGCCCTGTATTAAATGAATTACAAAAGAATCAAAGTTCCCCTATTTTTTTATCGTCTTTTTCTAATTTAAAGAATTTAAATAATGTTAGCAATTGGGTAATAACATTATTAAAAGCTAATTTATATAATGGTAAAGTAACTCAAGTGTTAAAATACAATGAAAAACATGGGATTTTACAATTTTACATAATTCTTGATGAAGGCTTGTTTGAAGATGCAAGGGAAACGAAAGAATTGAAAAATATTATAATAGTTCATGAATTTATTCATTTCCTTGCTCTTTTTTATGCCAGTATCAGTTCTTCAGAAAATAACTTTCATCAAATATTGATAGAACGGCTTTCACAGACATCAAATGCAACTCCAAATGAAAATATTTTTAAATTACATAAATTTTTAACTGAAGGAAACCTGATAGATGATTCTTACAGTTATGAACAAGTAAATGATGCGCATTTTAGAATAGGAATAGAAAAAATGCCTCTTGATTATGCTGAATTATTTAGGAATTTTCTCTTATCGCGGCAAATGTTAGATAAGTATTTTTCCCATGAAAAAAGAAATATATTTTTCAATTTATTTAAAGAACATAAGAATGAAGAAGCGCAGGATTTATTAAATGAAATAATAAATAAAACGGCTAAAGAAGAATTTCTACCAATTACATTTGTGGCTAATCAAACAATTGACTTAATTATAAAATATTATTCAGATAAATATATATGATTAGGAATAATCTTAAAACAGCCATTAATAACTCAGGACTGATCGTAAAAGAAATCGCCGCAAAATCCGGAGTTAAGAAAAGAACAATAGATAAATGGGTAGGGGCTGATGCGACAGAACCTAAGGTAAATGATCTATATAAAGTTTGTCAAATACTAGGTGTTACTGTTGAATGGGTTGTAGCAGGAGAAGAAGGTATAAAATATGTGCAGAAAATTATAAAAAATGACCCCTTGGCAATACAAGTACCTGATAAAATTTCCCCAATTGTTAAAGGGCTGATGCAATTAGATGACAGAGATTTATCTGGTATTTTTGCCAATATTGAAGCTCTGACAAAAGATAATATATGAATTTACAGCCCATTAAGTGTTACAATATTTGTTTTTTTGGGGAGTGGAGGATTTGAACCTTCGAAGGCTTAGCCAACAGATTTACAGTCTGCCCCATTTGACCACTCTGGAAACTCCCCAGTAATACTCTTATATACTTATACAAAAAAAAAAGAATCTTGGCAAGAGGGTTATTTCTTTTTTCTGATTCCGTCCGCAGCCCATGAAATAATTACGTTAAGCCGTTTGGTAATAGCGGAATCTATATCTATCTTTGAGGCTACAAAATCGGATATTTCAGCGCCGGCAATGCTGTATATTAGTATGCCTTCCTGTATCGGTTCAAAATAAAGTTGGGCTATGAATTTATCTTCCTTCATTACAGGCACAAATAAATAGCTTATATTGCGAAAATTGGTCAGGGTATAGCGTAAGCCGTTTTGAACAAGCGCTATATCCGCGCGGTAATAAGTGTTGCCAAAATTAGCGTCTTTAAGCTTAATATAAACAGTCTCTGTTTTGGGCAGCGTTTTTGAAGGCGCGGGATCGGGAATTGCGGAGGTTTGCTTATCGCTTGTTATTCTGGTCGCTTCCTCAAAAAGAGGAACAGATTTGTTTCTGGTATAAGAATTGTATAGCCTTCCGCTGAGGTCGCGTATATTCCCTAATGCGTTGTATACGTCAAGAAGGTTTACAGAGTCGGGATTTACGCGTATAACTAAAATTGACTCAACAAGATAACCGGGATTCTTTTTTAACACATTATTGACAATTTGAGAATCTAACTTTGAGTTTCTTTCATTACCCATTATGATAAAACCGTTTTCTTTATGGCTTGATTTCACATAACCGGAGTCGCTGAATGCGGATTTTTTTATATCCTGATTAAGGTTTGGAAAAACATCATTAAAATTACGAATTTGCGCAAAAATACTATTTGCAAGAACAAAAAACATACACAAACTTAATAGTTTTTTCATTTAATATGCGCCCTTACCAATAATAACTACACCAAATGTTTTAAAAATAATCCATAAGTCAAGCCATACAGACCAGCTTTGTTGATAATATATGTCATAAGCGACTCTGTCAAGATAGTTGGAATCGGATCTTCCTGAAACCTGCCATAAACCTGTTAGCCCCGGTTTAACAGAAAAAACTCTTGTATAATCTTCGCCGTATTTTTCAATTTCATCGTCTATAATAGGACGAGGACCTACAAGGGACATTTCACCTTTTAAAATATTTATAAGCTGGGGAAATTCATCAATACTTGTACGGCGTAAAAATTTACCTATTTTTGTTATTCTTGGGTCTTTTTGCAATTTATAATTTTCCTGCCATTCTTTTTTAAATTCAGGGTCAGTTTCTAAAAGTTTTTTTAATTTTTGCTCGGCATCTGCCACCATCGTGCGAAATTTATATGTATAAAAATGTTTCCCGTTTACGCCAAGTCTTTTTTGTTTATAAAGAACTTTACCGGGCGAGTCTATTTTGATTAATAACGCGATAAAAAGAAGAAGCGGTAAGACTAAAAAGCCTCCAAAGATAACTATGGCAAGATCCATGAATCTCTTAACAAGTAAATTAAATGTCATGTTAAGTTTATTGCTTGTATCTATGCCAAGAACACCGCTGAAATCGCGTACAGACATCCAAATGCTTGATAAGTTATAAAAATTGGGAATAAGTACATTATAACGGAAGTATCTAACCGATGTGTTTTGAAGATGTTTTAATTTTACGGGGTCAAGAGAAGGCATAGCGACAATTGCCATTTTTATATTGTACCTTTTTACAATTTCAGGACCAGCGGAAATTTCATGAATTATCGGTATGCCCTTATAGTCATCGTCTCCAAGCGGGTTATCGTCCAAGATAAGCACAGGCACATAGCCTGTTCTTATACTACCTAAAAGACAATCGGCGACAAGTTTTCCTGTTTCTCCTGAACCATAAATTACCGCCGGTATACCTCCAAGTTTTGTTTTATGCAAAAACCAGTGTGTTATACTTCTGACTGTTAAAAGAATTATTGTAGAAAATACTCCGCTTATCAGGAACGCTGAATTAACCGCGTCCCAATGGTCATTTTCTATAAAACGGGACATAGTTATGCCGCCGTAAGCTATAAGAGAGCCGATAAAGAATCTCCTCATTTCTTCGGAAGGGGCAAGGGAGACGCCTGGATACAATCTGTGAAGCTGAAAAATTACAATAAAGGCGGGAAGATAGGGCCAATAAGTAATAAATGATTTTGCGTTTATAACGCCGTACCCTATGATAAATCCGTATATTCTTACCCAAAAAAAACCCCATGCGAATGACAGCATAACAGCTATAAGATCGGAAAAAATAAAAGCTGTTGCGGTGAGCGCGGAACTGGTGCGACGGTATCTTGTTTTATACCATTCATCAAAGTCAGTAAGGGTCATTTACATACAATATAGCGTAAAATAGCGAGTATTTCAATATAAACTACCACATATTATTAAAAAATCATGAATATTTTATTACCTTATTGATATTATTTATTTCTTCGATATAATATAGATAATTAATGAGGTTGATTGTGTTCAGAAGATGCGTATTTGTCTGTTGCTTAATTTTTATAACAAATTTTTCCCTTACGGCTCAATCCCATATAGCCGTCCCCTTGGAAAATCCTATATATACAGTAATTGAACAGGCGCAAATACGAGGATTGTGCGGTTATCTTCCGTCAACAAAACCTTATTCAAAGGCGATGATTCTTCGTGTTATAGAAGAAATCCTTACAAGCGACTCCATTCATGAATTTGCCCGTCTTAAAGAAAAAGAACGCAATATACTGGAACAATTTCGTAAAGATTTTACTCCCGAAAGAAAAGGGCTTAATTTAACGCGTGGAACAATTTCCTCGGAACATATATGGCACGATATTTATTTTTCAAGTGAATTTGGCGTTGGCATGGATTTTAACTTTGGCGCGAGTTATTATTCTTTCGCGTCAGGTTATAATTATACGCCTACAGATGATCCTCTTTTTAAAGATGCGGCGCATCCCGCATCGGGTGATTTATACAAAGATTTTAGTATAATTCCGAGTATTTCATTTTTAGGAGATCTTGGAAAAAATACGTCTTATGGGCTTACAATAAATGGATTTATAGGAAAGTCTCCAAGAGCCATACTTGGACAATATGAAACCACCCCATATGATCCGGCTGACGATGAAACTCATTATTTAAAATTTCCCGTCCGTAGCGAACCTTTGGCGCATTTTCCATATACATATAAAAAGAAGTGGGATAGTTTTGTCTATTCCATCAAAAACATTAGCAATAGGTCAATGTTATCATGGCCCGATGAGCTTTCAGTAGGTTATTCTATGCTGTCAGAATTATCGGGGGAATTTTTAAACGGGCATTTTATGTATCGTTTTTCACGTTTGGACAGGGAATGGGCGGGACCTATATCTAACGGCAGTCTTGTTCTGAATCAATCAGCGCAGCCTTTTTTGGCTTTTGAGACGGTAATTGTACCTTTTGAATGGATTTCGTTTTCTTCGTTGACAGGCGTACTGGAATACAATAACGCTATTGGTTCCGATAATAGAGCGTTATTAAAAGATGCTTCGGCAACATTTCAAAACGCTTTTTCTATAGTTATGCTGGAGATTAGCTATAAAAAATATTTTAAAGTAAGTTTTGGAAGTAGCGCTGTTTGGCCCAAGCGTTTTGAGTTAGGGTATCTTTATCCGTTTGCCGAAAATTATTTGTACCAGAATAACATAGGCGATTATGACAACTTGGGATTATTTTTAAATATGGAAGGGCAGTATCCTGCGGGACTTGGAAAAGCCTGGCTTTCCGCGTTTGTCGACGAAATAAGTATAGAGAGCGGTCTTAGAGAAATGGACAGAACAATGTATGCTGTTCAACTTGGCGGTTTATTTTATATACCGTGGTTGCCATTTGCATCATTAACATTGAGTTATACAAAGATTGAACCTTATAATTATACTCATGGACGTTTGGAAACTCCTTGGTACGAAAACAATTTAATGGAAATCAATTATGTCAATTTTGGAAAGTCATTAGGTCATTATCTACCGCCCAACTCCGATGAAATTCTGATCCGCATTCAGTCTGTTCCTGTTCCGCGAAGTCTTGTAAGTCTGCAATACCAAATGATTCGCCACGGCGCTAATTACGGAGACAGGGCGGTGGACGGAAGTTCTCTTTGGTCGGAATTAAAGGAAATGGACAGAAGTTCGATGAAGAAATATTTCTTGCATGATGGCGCGTATCAATGGATGCATATATTCAAATTAGGCGGGGAATACTCATTTACCGGAAAGAAATTGCCTGTAAAATTGATTGGCGAAATTGGCGGGGTGTATTCTTTCTTTACGGATTCTGATTCGGAATTGGGATCAAACGGCGATATCCGTATCATAAATACGCCGCAATATCCGCATACTTTGACTTTTATAGGATTTGTAGGAATTCAACTTTTTCCTAAATTTTAGTATTACAAAAACAAGAAAAATACGATAATATTTAAGTTAGTATCCGTTATTAAAACGGCGGGTACAGGCACGATACTCCAATTTAATGAGTGTAACTATGAAAATTATTGTTAGGGAATTTTTCGCGTTTTTAATTTTGTTTTGTTTTTTTCTATTGCCAATTAACGGCTTTGCGCAGGAGACAGAAACAACAGTTGAGCCACAGCCTATAGTTTCGCAGGAAAATGGAAAGGCGGAGGCTGTTTCTCAGGCAAAAGTAAACCATTTTAATGATAGCGTATATACGATTATGGGCGTTACTTCCAGCAATGTCTTTTTGAATTATGCAAATAGATTGGCAAACGCTTCTTTTGCCAATATGACATTTAAAGATATATGGGATAATATTTACGCCGATCCTGACTGGATGTGGGAAGATGGCGACAGATTCCATGTAAATCAAGTTGGACATGCCTATTTGGGCGCGGTTTATTTCGCGAGCGCGCGCGTTAACGGTTTTAATTTTTATCAATCAATACCGGCTGTTTTCTTGGGAGCCGCTATGTGGGAAATGATTTTTGAACCGGAACCGGCGTATAATGATGTTATATCTACAACAATGAGCGGTATGGCTTTTGGAGAGATGCTGTACAGACTTTTTCTTGAGGTAGATACTTCCCCTTCTTTTGGGGCAAGGGTAGGCGGGTTTTTACTTAGCCCTTCGAGCAGTCAAAGTAAGATTTATAATCGTACGGTTAGGCAAAAAGGCGGGGGCAATATTTATGATTTATCGTTAAGATTAGGCGCTGAAAAATCATTCGCTTCTTTTCCGGGACATGAAAAGCATGGGCAATCATGGAAGAATCCCGGCGGACATATTGATGTTGATGTAGTATACGGCAATCCTTTTTTACAGCAAAGTAAAAGACCCTATGATCATTTTGAATTATTTGCGGGGTTTACCATGAATACTACTTCGTATCATGCCGCGATAGTTTCCGACGGTTACCTCTATTCTATAAATCCTGTAGAAACGGATAAAAAAATTACAAGTACCGGTTTGAGTATGCACTTTGACTTTTACGACGCTTCAAATGATTTTAAAGACAATGTCGGGTACGGTAATATTCCTTTTTCCAGCAGCGCAATCGGCTGGACGTTAAAACATAAATATCTTTTTTCGGAAAACTCACATCTGGAGATAAAAACTCATGTTAACGCTGTTTTGTGGGGAGCCAGTATGTACAATATGTATGATACTGCTTCTTCTGAAGTTGACTATTGGGTTGATATAGGGGATACACGCTGTACATTTGGAGTGGGCGAAAACATTAAATTATCTTTTTCTTTTGTTCATAAAAAAGCCGGAAAACTGGCTTTTAATGTATATGGATACCATATTTTTGCCATTCCTGTGCCTTTTAATTCTTCGGAAGGAGAACGTTCAAAAGGAAATGTGTTTTTCTTGTACAGCTCGGCGAATTATGATTTTCCGTTTAATGATAGAGTAGGGATAGGCGTAAAAGAAAATTTTTGGGGATTGTTTGGAATTTATGATTTGGCGGGCAATGTAAATCGCAGACTTTTTTCAACTAGTTTTTATGTTTTGTTTAAATTTTAAATGAAACAATAACGCCGTTTCCCGTGGGAATTATAGTTAGCTTATCATTATTGTTTTTAAAATGAAGATCGGGTATTAACCACCCGTATGCTGAACTTATTAATGCCGATGTTAATACGTCTGTAATAAAATGCGCTCCTGATACAATACGAAGCGAGGCTATTGTAGCTGCCAATGAATAACCGCCTATTATTATAGGAAGTTTCATTTTTGAGTCGGGAAATTCTTTAGAAAAAGTAGCGCTTAAAAATGAAGCCCCCAAAAATGAAAAAGACGTAGCTCCCGAAGGAAAACTGTTATAATAATCTTTTTCTTTTCCTGCAGGGATATTATCAGTATACATATATGGACGGAAACGAATTACGGCATTTTTTAATGTAAATGTCGTGCCAAATGTGAGTAACAGAGCTTCGCCGTACATAATTCCGTAAGTTAAAAGTGTGTTTTCTTCTTTTATATTCGGTATAATAGAAATAACAGGCAGTAACGCTAACGCGTACGCGCCGTTGTCTGTAATTAAATCGAGCGTTTTTTTGTATGAGAACATTAGAGACCTGTCAAAGCTGTTTACCTTGTCTTTTTTTAGGTTAACGGGAATATTTTCAGGCTCATTATTCACAAAAAAAGGCGTTATGCCTATTCCAAGCGATAATGCTCCTATTATTAATTCCCTTTTTAAGTTAAGATCATAAGCAGTTTGGGAAAACACGTTTAATTTTGTAAAAAAAAACACTAAAAGGACAAATAATGTTTTTTTGGGCATCTTCTATACTCTTTTTTTCTCCGCGATAACGCGCCGTATTCGCTCTTTAAACGCCTCACGTGAAAATTGTTGTACCTGCGCGTTAAAGGCTTCGCGGTTGTTAAATTGCTCCGAATTAGCCTCAAAATGATCCATTGCTTTAATAAGTGAATCGGGAGTTTGTTCGTCAAAGAAAATACCTGTTACGCCATCTTTTACAGTATCAAGAGCGCCGCCGCAGCGGTAAGCGATTACAGGACAGCCTGCGGCATTGGCTTCTATCGGGACTAAACCCAAATCTTCAATACCGGGGAAGAGCAACGCCTTCGCTTCCGCGAAAAGTTTTTTTTGTTCTTCATCGGAAACTCTGCCCTTAAATGTAATAAGACCGGTTTTTTTATACCTGTTTTTATCTTTTCTTTTCGCGCCGGATCCCGCAATGACAAGTTTTCTTCCCGATTTAATACATGCCTCTATTGCTATATCGGCTCGTTTGTAACCGGTTAGCTGACCGAAAAATAAATAATAATCGGCGGGTCTACGCTCTACAGAAAAAAATTGCTCGATAGACGCGGGACCATACACAACTTCCGCTTCGCGGTTGTAAATTCTGCGTATCCGCTTTGCCACATAATTTGAGTTGGTAACAAAACGATCCACTAAATTGGCGGAAGTTACATCCCATACTCTTAGAGAGGGGATAAGCCGTTTCATAAAAAAGCGCACTAGCGGGTTTGTCCCTCTAAAATACTCGTGGTACATGTCCCAAAGGTAGCGCATGGGGCTGTGGCAGTAACAAAGGTGGTAGGCGTCGGGATTTGCAACCACGCCTTTAGCGGGACCTGCTTCGCTGGAAATTACAAGGTCGTACTCCTGCAAGTTAAAGTCCATGAGAGCGTTGGGCATTAGGGGCATATAAAGTTGGTAGAGTTTTTTAGCGAAGGGAAGGCGGTTTATGCGCGAAGTGATTACGCGCCTGTTTTTTATTAAATCGGAAACCGCTTTTGGGTTGTACACATGGGTATAAATATCGGCATCAGGGAATATCTCAAGCAGAGCTTCGAGCATTTTTTCCCCGCCGCGCATATTGATAAGCCAGAAATGTACAATGGCAACTTTCATTTTAATTCCTTTAAAATAATTTCAGCGGTCTTTTTAAAAGTATATTTTAATAATAAATCATCTGACAAAATAGGGGAAGATGGTTTTTTGTTAATTAGCAGTTCTTTTAATTTTTCTTTTAAGTCAAATGAGTCTCCACTTTTAAAGAATGTTACAGGATAGCCTGAATAAATCTCTTTTAGCACGGGAATATCGGAAATAAGCGCATGAGTGCCCAAGACCATAGCCTCAAGCGGCGGAAGGCAAAAACCTTCGTACAATGAAGGCTGTACAAGGAGAGCGGACATTGAAAGATACTCCATAACTTGTTTATCTGTAATAAATCCTGTAAATGTAACAGCTTCACTTCCAAGTGATTCTATTTTTTGTAATAACGTATTGTCGGAAGTGCGAAAATTTTCTTTCGCGCCAATGACGACTAAGCGGTGGGAAAGTCCCTCTTTTTTCGCAACGCTGAAAGCGTCAAGCAAAAGGTCAAGCCCCTTGTGTTTTTTTATGTTGCCTACAAAAACAATAGTTTGCGTTTTTTGTATATTTTTTAAAGTAGAGCGGTATGCAAGGAACATAGGCTGAATAGCAGAATGGGTAACAATAACAGGCTTTTTCGTTCCAAGGTGGTGTTGTATTCTTGATTTTGAAAATTCAGAGACGGTAAATATTTTTTTTGACTTTTTATATGCTCTGCGGTAAAACCACATACGAGCGGCAAGACCTATCTTAGATGTTAACTCCGGCATATCGGGGAAAATAATGTCGTGAATTGTTGTAAAAATGGGAATTGTTATAGAACACGGGATATTGAAATAAGGCGAGAAATAAAGGGTAGCGCTGTTAATTTGCAGTGCTGTTTTGAGGGGGAAGAAAAAAAGTTCTTTTAGCGAAAAAGGTTTTATATCACATTCAATTATTTTTACGTTTGCGTTTGAAGAATAACATTGTAACCGCTGAGTATTTCCAAGCAACAAAAAATCATTGCTTGATTGCAGAAGACAAGGCAGACTCTCCCGCAGGTATACCCCTATTCCGCTTGCATCTATCATTCGGCAGTCGATACATATTGTCATGGAGCTTTTTCCGGCTTTGTCCAGTTTTTTTCATCAAAGATATTATCGTGAACATAATATGTGTTTTTCGGGTTAAGATAAATTATATTTTCATTCCTGTTATGGACTCTTTCTATCAATATTAATTGCGGATTATCTTTTTGATTTGTTGTAGTAATAACATTACCTGTAAAAGGATTTACAGGATTTTCTACTAAATCTTTCATCGCAAGAGACGGAACATCAGCATTTGTCATAAAAGTATTATCGGTTTTCATCTCACCCTTTGCATTAAAATCTTTTACCAATAATACCGGATTAAAATGATCAACATTAAATGGTAAGTTGGTTTTTGTTACATAGGTAGCTTCCAAAAGTCCATGGTCGGAAACAAGAATTATGCGGGTATTATCGTATACTTCATTTTTTTTTAGAAAATCAAAGTATTCAGACAAACGCTTTATTGCCGCAGCGTTAACATGATACCATACTTCCTTGTTAAAAGGACTTTTACCATAATCAGTTACGGTAAGCTGTGGTTTGTAAGAAGGAGCCTGTAGATACCAGTTTTCATGGGCGGTGTTATTTACCATTAAGAGCGCGGAATTTTCTTTTTCAGGCTCAAAACCGGTTAATTCTTTCATAAAATCAAGCACAGAATAACCGTTTAGGAAAAGCCTCATTCTATATTCTGAAAAAGGCGCGCACCATGAGCCTGAGTAGTATACTGCTTGTCTGAAAGCAAGAGGAACTTCCCTGAATATCGAATACCATAAAATATTACGTTTAAGAACTTCGCTGTGCGGAGGTAATTTAATATTATTACGTTTTAGCCAAAGGTTTGTATAAACTCCATCTGTGATATAACCCGAAACATTTTTTTTATCGTCAAAAATACGCAAATCGGGAATCCAGTTGTTATCAGCATAAGGCGGATCTGTTATGGTGACAGAAAAATCGGATTCAGAAAAGAGAGTAGGCATCATAAGAAGAGCTTCGTTTCTTTTTTTTTGTAGGGTAATATCAGGACGACTATTTAATCCTTCCGGTGTGTATTCGTAACCGCCAAAAATCGGCGGAGCGCCGCCGCTTGTCCAGCCGTTAAATGTAACGGTATTGGGATAATAAACAAACCCGTCATATTTTTGATACAGTTCGGGACTTTCTTCAAATATAAAAGGAACAAAAACACTTTCAGCCATATCAAGCATGATAACTATTACATTTTTACCTGTTTTTGAAAGATGAATAATAGGGGAAATTGATTCTTCGGTTTTTTGTTCAGGCGAGTAGTATTGTGAAAGTTTTTTAAATTCAGCGTTTATAAAGAATAAGTTTTTTATAGAAAATGGAACAAGAGCTATAAAAAAAGTTATAACAAGAAATGAAAGTATTTTCTTGCCTCCTCGTATATAAATAAAAGACAGAAGCGCAAATATTACTGAAAGAGCTAATATATTAACGGATATTTCCTGTAGATCATGCGTTATAATTCCTGTAAATACAAGATCACTTGAAATAAGTCCGTAATCTCCGGGAAAAATGAACATATTACAAAGTGCGGAAAATGAAATTATTACCATCAATATAGAAATTGCTTTTTTTATTTTTTCAGAAAAAAGAAAATATATCATTAGGGGCCAAAATACAAATACCCCTAATGATTGAACAGACGCGTTTAAAATAAAAAAGACAGGTGATTTAATGTCATCAATAAATGAAAATTCTTGCGGTGAAGAGCCGATAAGCATAGAGGGAAGAAAAATACCGGTTGCAATCCACATAATAAGGAGTGAAAATATAAAAATTGTTATATTTTCTTTTGGCGTCCATGAAATATGTTTTATTTCTTTTATAATACGCGCCAAAAATGGAATTATCCAAGGTATTATTCCGATGATGGCGGAAAGTACGGCAATAAGTATTCTTATTTTTATGTTACCATGATGTACAAATAAAATATAAAATGCTAAAAGAAACGCAGAAATTGAAATAATTCCAAACAGGAAAAAGCGTTTTTTTCTTAAATTACACTTTAAATATCCTTCCTTTACCAGCGAAAATACATTATTGAGCGTCCAATACAGCACCAATCCCGATGAAGTATTATACAGCAATACAAGAAAGACAAGAGCCATACCATATATTTGTACTTTATCTTTAATTTTAAGACCGCGCGTATATATTGCTCCAGCCGCACAATTTATAAGAGTCATCAGTATGGGTAAAAGGTTTATTCCTCCGGCAAAAGGAATCAAAGCGTCAGGTTTTCCCAAATCTTTAATAAGTAAAAATGGTATTCCTCGTAACGCTTGTAATTGCGAAAGATACGAATAAGCCGCCATAAAAAATGGAATTTGTATTAGCAGTCCAAAACTGCTTCGTAATGCGTATATTGGGTGATAATGATTCTGACGGTAATAAGCGGATAAGATCATATAACGCTCGTCGCCGATAAAAACAGCCTTTATTTTTGCTACTTTTGGAGCGAGACGTTTTTGAATATTTCTTTCAACTACTTGCCATTTTTCCGCTACCATGTAAAGAGGTAAACATAGTACGCTTACCGCTCCCGATATGCAGATAATTGATAGTCCTGTTTCTTTAAAAAGTTTTTGCGTAAAAACAAAAATAAATTCAAAAATTTGAGTTATAGGGTAAATTATAATTGTGTAAAGGATATTAGCCATTTAAAATTATTATAATAAGATAATTAGATTAAGAATCAGCAGTTTGTTATTTTTTTAAAACTGGAGTCCAATTTTCAGCGACAAAAATATTGTCATGGACATAATAATCTTCACTGGGATTAAGATGATATTTATTGCCGCTTGAAAGATGTATTGAACCTGATATAGCAATATACAAAGGTTTCTTTTTTAACTCTATAGAAATTTCATTACCGGTAAAAGGATTTATGGGATTTTTAATTAAATTTAACAAAGAAAAATATGGCACATCGGCATTGGACATAAATGTCATATCGGTTTTCATTTCACCTTCTGCGTTAAAATCCTTAATCATTAACAATGGGTTAAATTGATCAACATTAAATGGAAGGTTAAGCTTGGTAACAATATTTGATTCAGGTCCGTGATCTGAAACTAAAATGATTCTTGTATTATCGTATACATTTTCTTTCTTTAAAAAATTAATCCAGTCAGCCACACGTTTTATTGCCGCGGCATTAATATGATATGCGACCTCTCTAGAGAAACGGCTGTTACCGTAATTAGTAATTATATTAACAGGTCTATATTCAGGAGCCTGCATAGAGGAACCTTCATGTGTTGTATTGTTTGTCATAATAAGCGCGGTATTTATATTGTTATCAGTAATTTCTGTTAATCTGGGAAGATAATCAAGTACGGCATATCCGTTTAATGTTAACCGCAAACTGTGATTCGATATTAAAGAACACCAGTTTCCGTCCATGTATAGAGGTTGGCGTAAAAAGATTGGCAGTCCTTTTAGGAGACTGTACCAAAACATATTTCGTTTAATAATGTCTCCTGCTTTTGGCAGTTTTATATCATTTTCGCTGAGCCATATATCGGTATAATGCGAGTCGGTAATATATGCTTTTATATCAGGTAAAGTATCAAAAATACTTAGATCGCTTTTCCAATTGTAATTGGCATAAGGCGGATCGGTAACGGATACAGAAAACCCGTGTTCATTAAAAATTCTAGGGAGCATAATAAGAGATTGGTTATGTTTTTCTACAAGAGGGAGATTTGTTCGTTTATTTGTTTCTTCCGGCGTGTATTCGTATCCGCCATAGATAGGCGGCGCGCCTAAAGACGTATAGCCATTAAACGAAACTGTGTTTGGGTAATATGTAAAACCTGAATATACATTCTTTAATTCAGGAGATTCTTCAAATATAAACGGCATAAGAACACTTATGGCTCTGTCCAGCATTATCACTACGACATTCTTTCCCGTTCTGGAAAGTGAGAAAATAGGAGAAACTCCCTGAGTTTCTTTTTGCTCTTTTACATAGTATTTTTTTAACTCATTAAAAGAAACATTTATTTTTTGAATATTAACAGCCGAAATACATAAAAGAGAGAAAATACAAATAGAAACAGGAACAAGTATGATATTTTTGTTTTTTCGCATATACAGTATGAATGCGGCGGCAAATAAAACCGGTAGTATACACAGGTTTAATAATATTTCGCCTTTTGGGTGAATCATACTTTTTGCATAAACAAAGTTTACTGACAAAACGCCGTAATTACCGGAAAACAAAAATACATTGACAAGTATAATTATAGAAACGGCAAGAAAAACAACAGAGAAATATTTTTTTACATTATTTTGGAAAAGAAAATAAAGGCAGATAGGCCAAAAAACAAATAATCCAAGAACTTGAAAGGCAGTATTAAATATAAAGAATAACGGGTTTGTATAGTCATCAATAAAAGAAAATTCTTGCGGAGAAGAAACTATTAGTTGGGACGGGATAAACAATCCAAGAATAGACCATATTAAAAAAACAGACAAGATAAAAATGATAAATGATTTGGAAGCATCATATTCTATGCCGATTATTTTTTTAAATTGTTTTTTAAAAATAATAAATACCCAAGGAATTATAGCGGCAAAAAAACAAACCCAAACAAGCTTTTGCGCTTTTAAATTATCTTTTAATTTTAATATGCAAAAAACGGCAAGAAGGATACAACATAAAGAAAAAAGTCCAAGCAATATATGGTGTTTATATTTATAATGTATCCGATAATATATGTTTTTTACAGCTGAAAAAACATTATTCATTGTCCAGTACAAGACAAGCGCGGACGGCGAGTTTTATAAAAAAATCAAAAATATGCCCGCCATTCCGTATAACTGAATTTTGTCTCTTGTCGGAAGTCCTTTAACATAGATTGCTCCGGCAAAACAATTAATCAGAGTCATAGCAATAGGTAACAGGTTAACTTTAAAACCGCCGATTGAAAAAAGAGCGTCTGGCGCGCCTAAATCTTTGATAAATAAAAAGGATATGGTTTTTATTACATCAAGATTTGAAAGATAAGAATATGCCGCGATAAAAAACGGAATTTGGATTAACAAGCCAAAACTACTTCGTAACGCGTAAATTGGGTGATAATGATTCTGACGGTAATATGTTGATAAAATCATATATTGTTCGTCGCCCTTGAAAGCTTCTTTGATTTTATCGACTTTTGGTTTTAATTTTTTTTCGATATCCCTTTGAAGTTGTTGCCATTTTTCCGCAACATCATACAAAGGCAGACATAGTATGCTAATTGCTCCTGATATACAGATAATTGATAGTCCGGTTTCCTTAAAAAGTTTTTGCGCAAATACAAAAACAAATTCAAATATTTGAGCTATCGGATAAATGATAATCGTATAGAGAATATTAGTCATTTACAATTTTTACCATAAAATCATAAACACGTTTTCCCGCTTCGCCGGGATACTGCCAAGCCGTTTCGCGTGCTTTTTTTCTGGCGGCTTTAAGCGTTTCGTTGTCTCCTGCATTCTTAATTATTTCCGTAATACGCGGAAATTCTTCTTCCTTTAGTTCAATTCCGGCTTCTTTTACGGTTTTGAACTGCCACAACTCATGCTCAATATCGTCCGCGTCATAAGGGCGCAAGTCAAAGTTTTGGCTGACATACAATACCGGTTTGTCGCGCAAAAACATATAATCAAAAATGATACCAGAAAAATCCGAGATCATTATATCCGCTTTATTAAGAGAATAAATATTTTCCCTCTCATAATCCCATTCAATATTGCTTTTATCTTTATAACGCTCGTGCAGACGTTCCTGCATTGCGGCTTCAGATTTTTTTGATTGCGGATGCGGACGTATAATAACGCGCCAACCTGACGCTGACAGAGGGTCAAGTAGTTTTTCGCCGTAACGGGTTAAAATAGCGGAAGCGCCCCATGAAGGGGAAACAAGCACTGTAAATTGATGGTTTTCTTCATTAGGAAGATTTTTAAATTTTTCCGCGTATACGTCAAGATAACTGCATCCTACAGTAACAAGTTTCTTTTCAGGAATATTTCGCTGACGCTCAAGGGTTCTTATATCTTCTGCCTGATAATCGCCTGTTAGCAGTACGGAATCAAAATAATCGAAACTAAAAAGACGGTATAACGTAGCGTCAACAGGAGCATGAAGAAGATGCGAATAATGTTTGACCATTTTTGAACGCTTTAGTTGGTATACGTCAAGACCGGGAGTAGTCATAAGACAGATTCCGGCGCGGAGCATATTAAGACGAGCGAAAGCGCGGTTTCCTTCGCCTATAAATTCCGATTTGACAAAACTCCATGAAGTATCAAAGACAGGATCGTCTTGCGCGGAAGTAAGGTACAAAAGCGGTTTTTTTTGACTTTCAAATTCATCAAGAACTGGCTTAAAAACATTCCAGTACTGTTTTCCTTCATTATAAATTACAAATGAATGATCCGCAGAAGAGCCGCTGACGGCTTTTCCGCCCGAAAAGAATACTTTCAATTTAATTATCAGTGCGCGACCAAGAAAATAAACTGTTGCCGCAGCTCCTATTAAAATTGAAAACAGCGCGCTTCCCGTTCCTGGGTCAATGTAAAGCGGGTAGAAATTAATCATAAATCCTCCTGATATAAAAATTTCTCGGTGAAATCCAGCAAATTGGAAAATGTTTTTATATTATTCATACCTTCAACTTGTATGTCATTTGTCAAAAATATAGGAATACAACCGGCATTTTTTCCGGCGTTAACATCACGCATATCATCGCCAACCATATATGACTGTAAAAGATCGATGTTGTATTTTTCCGCCGCTTTAAAAATTAATCCCGGCTTAGGTTTGCGGCAATCGCAGTTTATTTTGAATTCGGGACGCTCTCCTGGAAACCCTTTGTCAGGGTGATGAGGACAATAAAAAAGATCGTCAATGTACGCGCCTTGTTTGCCTAAATCGGTCTCCATTTTCATGTGAATTAAATCGAGGGTTTCAAAATCAACTTCGCCACGGGCAATTACAGGCTGGTTTGTTATAACAATGGCAAGGTATCCAAGACTGTTAATTCTTTTTATTGCTTCCGCTACTCCGTCAATTAGCTCAAAATCCTGCGGCTTGGTAATAAAGTCATTGAATTTATTGATAGTGCCGTCCCTGTCAAGAAAAATGCATTTTTGTTTAACCGACAGATTTTTTTGCCTGACAATGCCGTTCTCAATATCTGATGTAACTTGCGCATAACGATCAGGAGTGCCCATGTCTTTTATGTATTCGGGAGTAGAGTAGGCGAAAATTTTACTGCCAGAGATAGAAGGTTTAAGCATATCACGGTCAAGATCAACTTTTTCCTTTGACTGAGGACAGTTTTTTAAAAACTCCGTAGAAATGATATGAATTCCCGCATTCACTTGATTCTTGTAATATGTGCGCTCGTCTTCTTTATTCAGCCAACGTGTTACCTGATTATCGTTATTGCTGAAAATTACCGCGCTGTCGTAGGGGTGGCTGTTTGGGTGAACCGCAAGCGTAACATTTGCCATTTTTTCTCGGTGAAAATTTATCATCCGCGAAAAATCAATGTCAAAAATAATGTCGCCGTTTAGTAAAATAAAATCTTTTGAAAGATGTTTTAATTTGTATAACGCGCCAGCAGTTCCAAGCGGTTCTGTTTCGTTATAGTAAGAAATATCACAGCCAAAGCGTTTGCCGTCTCCAAAATGCTCTTTGATGTGCTGTCCCAGATGTCCAATAACAAGAATAATATCCGTAAAGCCGTTTTTTTTAAGACACTCAATCTGATGTTCAAGTATCGGCTTACCACAAATTGGTATCATCGGTTTTGGTATGTCGCTGGCGATTGAAGAAACTCGTGTCCCTTTGCCGCCTGCCATTATTACGACTTTCATTTAAAAGAAATGGTTCTCCAACATTTGACACAGACAATGATAAACAGGCAGATGCAATTCCTGTACTTTGTAGGTTTCCGTTTCCGGCACTATTATACTTACATCTGCGACTTTTTTAAGCGCTCCGCCGGTTCCACCTGAAAGAGCGATAATTTTCAACTTTTTGGCTTTTGCCACTGCCGCCGCATACAGCACATTTTTTGAATTACCGGAAGTAGAAATAGCGAGTAACACATCTGTTTCTTTTCCGTATCCGTAAACCTGTTGGGCAAAGGTGATATTTCCGTCAATATCGTTTATACAAGCTGTGTTAAGCGACGCATGACCTGAAAGAGCGATTGTAGGAAGACCGGGCTGCATACGCGGAATAAGATAATCGGCTATTTCTGTATCAACTTTTTTTATGTCAGTAATGAATGAATCGGGCAAGTTTCTTTTTTTAGAGAATGTTTTCATTAATTCGCCTGCAATATGCTCAGCGTCGGAAGCGCTTCCTCCGTTACCTGCTATCAATAATTTACCGCCTTTTGAGTATGAATCGGCAATAATGTCAAACGCCGCGCTTATGTCGTTTTTGACGGATTCCAGTGACGGGTAACGGCTTATTAGCGTATCTATATAATTTATTTCCTTATTCATATTATTTATCCTCTAATAATATTTTACCACGAACCACACGAACCAATTCGAACAACGACAAGATATGTACTAAAAGTTCGTGATGTTCGTGTGGTTCGTGGTAGAATTTTTTTATTAACATATTTAATTCAGTCGCCATGCCTGAGTACCTATTTCAGTAAAGGAAGGCGTTAATACAATCCCCTGTCTTTCTTTGAGCGCGCGGATAAGCGCGATTCTTTTGCATGGGTTGCAATATATCATCATAAAACCGCCGCCGCCAGCGCCTGATATTTTTGCCGATTCCGCGCCGTTGTCAAGCGCGTATTGGTATAAGTCATCTAAAAATGAATTGGAAATTGATGCTGCGGCGTTTTTCTTCGCAAGCCAGCCGTTCAAAAGACAGTCAGAAAAACCTTTAAAATCCCCTTTTAACAGGGCTTCTTTCATAATCACCGACTGCCTTTTCATTTCATGCATGCTTTCAATATTTTTAGCATCACCTTTTTGCGTGTGCTTAATCTGCTCATTTATAATATTCGCGCTTTCTCTTGAAACTCCGGTGTAGTATAAAATAAGCGACGCTTCAATTTCGTTTCTAATCCAGCGTTTAAGGCGGAGCGGGTTAACAATTACTCGCTCATTCTCATAAAACTCCATAAAATTAAAGCCGCCGAATGTCGCGGCGTACTGGTCTTGCTTGCCACCCGCAAGCCCTATGTCCTCGCGTTCAATTTTACAGGCAAGGGCGGCAATATCATATTCGCCTAACGGCAGATTAAGCCATTCCTCAAAAGCCTTTATTATTGCCACGACCATTGTGGAAGACGAGCCAAGACCGGAGCCTGCCGGCGCGTCTGAGTAAGTTGTCATTTTAAAGGAAAGTGGTTTTTTTACAAAATCGGAAATAATTCTGTTGTAAATACCGCAATGAAGTTGCAGAGTAGAGGAAATGGGAAGTTTTTCTTCCGCTTTGTATTCCTCTTGTTTGCCTAAATCGGCGGCGATAAATTCAATTTTGCCTGAATCATTCGGCTCAATTGTACAATAGGCGTACATATCTACTGTGGCGTTTAACACATAACCGCCGTAGCGGTTGTAGTAATCGGCTATGTCGGTTCCGCCGCCTGCAAGACCAAGTCTAAGCGGAGCTTTAGATCTTATAATCATAAAAATTCTCCGATTTTACCATTTTATTTCCACCCGATAGAATCAAGATAACTTTTAAGAACTTCGGTAAATCTTTTCATTTCATGCGGCTTTATATCGCCAATGTTCGCAATTCTGAAAGTATTTATGTTGCCAAGTTTACCAGGGTAAATTGTAAATTCATGTTTACGCGCAAGATCGTGCAAGCCCTCAAAACTGTATTTGGGAGTTTCAGGATCAAAAATGGCGGTAATTAAATGAGACTGATCTTCTTCTTTTACCAGCATTTTTAAATTGAATTTTTTAACAGCGTCAACAAGAATACGCCAACATTCAGTGTAACGTTCCCAGCGTTTTTCCACTGTCTCCTGTTTTGTCTCAAGAATCGCCTGCCTGAGGGCGTAAATTGTTTGAACAGGAGGAGTAAAGCGGGTCTGTCCTGTTTTGGTAAAGTGCGCGTATTGGTCATAAATGTTAAGATAATAGTTTCGCATGGGAATATTTTTAGTTTTTTCAAGCTCGTCTTTTTTGCAGATAACAAAACCAACGCCCGCCATTCCCTGAATATTTTTATTGGAAGTGGAAGCCATAAAATCAATACCAAGTTTTGAAAGATTCATAGGCATTCCGGCGTATATGCTTACAGCGTCAACTATAGTAACAATGTTGTATTTTTTTGCAAGCGGACAAATAATATCGAGCGGATTTAGCAAGCCTGTTGTAGTTTCGTGATATACAATGCCAAGATGAGTGTATTTACCTGTTTTAAATTCGTTCTCAAGAGCGGATATATCGATCTTTTCGTAAGTGGAGCTTTTATAAACAGTGTGGTTAATTTTATATACGGAGGCTATTTTAGCGAGCCGCTCTCCGTAAGAGCCGTTATCGACAATAAGAATATGTCCGTCTTGGGTAACACATGAAGAAATCATCGCTTCGTCGGCGGCAGTGCCTGAACCGCCAAAAAATACAGTTTCATATTCGGACAGGTCGGCGACAACTGTGGTAAGTTCTTTGCATACCCATTTCATCACGTCGCCGAATTCTTTTTCGCGCGGGCAGATGTCGGCGCAAACTTGGGCGTATTTTACGCTGTCGCTTGTAGTCGCGGGACCAGGGTTTAACAGAACTTCACGGCGTATTTGGCGTAACGATTCATTTTCTTGAATAAGAGGCAGTATTTTTTTCTGCGCCATTTCAAGATGGCTTTCGTCGTCAATTTCACGCCATGCGTAATATTCAATTTTACGGATAAATACGGAGTGTTTGTCCGCACACGCCATGATTGCATGTTCATAGTCAAGTTTTGGAAGTTCGCTACGTTTTTTTTCGTAATATGCGTACATAGCGGATAAGAGAGAGCGGGAAATTTTTGTAATTCCGACAAGCTCGCCGTAGGTAGAAGATAACTCAGCTTTGTTTTTAGAGAGCGCCTTTAAAAATGAACCGTTAGCCGATTCAAGGTACACTTCGTCGCCTGAATTGGTAGCACCGGAAGCTAGAATAACATTTTCATGAATATCGTTGCAAAGGACGTTAAGCCCTATGCTGTCATAGATAAGGTCAGATTCCAAAAGCAAAAAATCATCAGTAACAAATGGAGCACAAACGTTTAAAGTAGCCATACTACTTGTTGTCTCGTAATCGGCGCTAAAAGCGGTTTGTATGGCAGGATATTTTTTCGCAAGCTCATCATAGGCTTCGGCGTGATAACCTGTACCAATTATTATTTTTTCAACGCCGCAGGCAAGCAGTTTTTGAACCGACCATTCAACAATGGCGATGCCGCCCAATTCAAGAAATCCTTTGGGCTTTGAAACTGTTTTTTCTTTAAGACGGGAACCAAGACCCGCCGCTACAATAACTGCCTGTTTAATCATTTATAACCCTCAATAAATTTCATAAAAGCCGCTTTATTTTCTTGCGGCGATGATTTTGGACGCCCTAAGTCTTTACGCGCGCCTTTCTTTACTTTTACCTCGATAAATGTAAGCCCCTCGTTTTTTTTAGTTAAAATCTTTTTAAGTTCTTTTTTTGTTTTCGCCTGATAAACTTTTGTATAACCGCAGGCGCGCGCCACAGCCGGAATGTCAATAAATGGGGCTATTGTAGGCTGTCCTCCGACAGAATCATGAGCGCAATTGTTAAGAACAATATGGCAATAGTTACGAGGTTTTTGCGTTCCGATAGCGGCAAAAGAACCCATGTGCATAAGAGCCGCTCCGTCTCCGTCAAGGCATGTAACTTGCAGCCCAGGTTTTTGAAGGGCAATGGACAGCGCAATAGAAGATGCGTGTCCCATAGAACCTACTGTAAGAAAATCACGCTCATGTCCTGCTCCTGCCTTATCACGTAACTCGTACAATTCGCGCGAGATCATTCCCGTAGTGGAAACAATAATTCCACTACGATTAGCGGCAATTTCTTCGATAGCTTCTTCGCGCGTCATTACCGCTTCATGTTCTTCTTTTTTTTGAAGAGTATAAGGCGCGAATGTTTCTTTTCGTATAACAAGAGCATAAGGGGAACCTGTTTCGGCAATTGTCTTAAAACAAGTTTCAATCTGAACGTTTACGCCGTCAACAGTATTTTCAAGCACAGCGTAAGGGATACCCATGCTTTCAAGAAGTGAGCAAGTAACCTTACCCTGTTTGACATGTTGCGGCTCGTCATGTACGCCTGGTTCTCCGCGCCAACCGATAACAAGAACCAACGGTATGCGGTATACGTCGTTGTCCGCAAGAGAGAGCAGGGGATTAACAGCGTTGCCGATACCTGAATTTTGCATATATACAAGTGGTATGCGATTTGTGGCAAGATGATACCCGCAGGCAAGACCGACCGCCGCCCCTTCGTTTACGGCGATAATGTGGTTTTGCTTTTCCGCATTATCGGTAATGTATGCGCAAAAATCTTTAAGGAGGGAATCGGGAACGCCTGAAAAAAAGCCGACTCCCTTTTCTGTGAGTTTATTGTAAAAATATTCCGCTGAAATCATTTTTTCCTACTTGCCGCCAGGAATTAATTCAAGTATTTCTTTTATTGGCATACAAACAGAATCTGCTTCAAGAGAGCGTTCGTTTTCCAAAATCATTTTCGCAGTGTTTACCATTGCAGGATATGCCGAGCGCAGCATATGGTTTGCGTAGATAATAATATTCGCGCCCCAAGACGCAAGCTCTTTCTCTGTAAATTTGTTATACGTTGTAGGAACAAGAACAATAGGCACATGGGGATATTCGGCGCGGAAAAGAGTGCAAAATTCTTTTATATCATCACCTGATTTTTCTTTGCTGTGTATCATAACGCCGTCAGCTCCAGCCTCGACAAAAGCTCTCGCTCTTTCCATTGCGTGTGAGACTGGAAAACCTGCGATTAAACTTTCAAGACGGGCTATAATCATAAATTCTTTTGTTACTTGCGCCTGTTTGCCGGCTTTTATCTTATCGCAGAATTCGGGAATGGGGCATAATTCCTGATTAACGTCAGTGCCAAACAGCGAATTTCTTTTAAGCCCTGTTTTGTCTTCGATGATGACCGCCGATATTCCGTTTCTTTCAAGTGTTTTTACCGTAAAGGAAAGATGTTGTCCGCCTGTGTCGCCGTCAAAAATTATCGGCTTTGTTGTACATTCAAGAATATTGGTTAAATCATGTAAGCGTGTAGTAAGATCAACCGCTTCAATGTCGGGCTTACCTTTGCTTGTCGAGTCGGTTAAACTTGAAGACCACATTCCGTCATAACTGTGCAAGCCGTCTTCTTTTTCAATTTCAAGATTTTCTATTATTAAACCGGACAAACCGGAATGAGCTTCCATAATTCTTACAATCTGCTTTGTCTCAAGAAGTCTGCGAAGCGTTTTAAGGCGAATGTCCGGCGTTGTTCCAATGGAACGTATCGCCTCATTAATTGAAGATGAATTAATTCCCGCAGTATAGGGAATCTCAATAACCTCTCCGCCAAGTTCTTTCATAACGGCAAAAACTTCGTCGCGTTCTTTCCGCAAAGGACCGCTTTTCCAATCGTCCCCATGAATTATATAATCGGGTTTTAACTTTCGTAAGTTAGGCGCATAACTCCATTCTTCCTGAGGGATTACACGCGCGACGCCTTTTACGTTTTCAATAACGTCTTTTCTTTGTTCATAGGTTAAATATGGCAGGCGTTTATGCGACGCGATAGCGGCATCGGTTAAAAGTCCTACTGTTAATTCGCCGAGTATCGCGCCTTGGCGAATAATGTTGATTATGCCGGGGTGAATAATATCGCCGCGCATTCCGAGGTATACTGTCTTTGAATTCTTGGTCATAGCGTAAAATCCTTTATAATATTATATACTTTTTTTGCGGAAATGTCATAGGAATATTTGGCAATAATAGTGTCAGGTTTTTCAACAGGTTCGTTAAGCAGAATGTCAAGATCAATGTCGATGCTGTATGGATCGATATAATGCGCCGTATTTCCGTAGATTTCAGGTAGACTTGCCGCTTTTGCGATAATTATTTGCGCGCCGCAGGATAAGGCTTCAAGCGGAGTAAGTCCAAAACCTTCGTAGTAGGAAGGCAAAATAAAAGCATTGCATTTTGTCATTAGGGCTTTTACTTTGGAATCGTCAAGATAACCCAACAGGATTATATTTTTTGGAATCTCATCGTCCAATTCATTTACTTTTACTGTTGAAAGACTGGTTCCTGAAATAGCGAAAGTCGATTCGGGATGTCTTTTTGCGTACTCAATAATCCATTTAATATTTTTACGTTTTGATAAACTTCCCAATGAAAAAAAGAATTGTTTTTCTTTAAGCTCTGGAAATTGCTCAAATATAGAAAAATCGGGTTCAATATCACGAATATGATCCGCACTACTGTAAATTACATCTATTCTTGAAGGAGCAATATTAAACGTCTCGCTTATTTCTTTTTTACTGTATTCAGAAACAGTCGCTATTTTTTTTGCCAAGTATGCGATAAAACGGTATTGAATTCTGCTGTAAAGTCTTGTGAATTTATCTCTTTTGCTTACAAAGTCTTCAGGAAAAAATTCACAGTAAATGTCATGCAAAAAAACAATTCCGGGAGCGAAGGGAAGGGCAGTGTTGCCGAATTCAAGAATGGTATATTTTCTATGCGTGAGTAAAAACCACTGCAATGTAAGCATTTGCCAACGAATGTTTGAATTACTTTTTTTCTCCAGTCTGATAACTTCAAGATTTTTATATACCGGAATATTTTCTACATGAGACGGAATTACAATGGCAATCTCATCTTTTGTGCAAAGATTATCCAAACGTCTGGTAATTTCATACGCATAACGCTCTATGCCTGTAAGCCTGCGGGAAAGAAAATCACCATTGATTAAAACCTTCTTTTGTAAACTCATATTTTACGCTACAGCTTCAATAATTACTTCTTTCATTTTATTTGCGGTTTTTTCCCATGAAAAAAGTTTTGCCCGTTCAAGACCTTTTTCTATGTAAGTTTTTCGCAAACCTTCATTAAAATATAAATCTTCAAAAGCCTTAATACATTGATCTTCGCTGTCAGGATCAATCGTTATTGCCGCATCTCCTACAACTTCCGGCAGGGAAGAACTGTTTGAAGTGATAACGGGAGTTCCGGCTTGCATTGCTTCTAATGGGGGTACGCCAAAGCCTTCATACTTGGAAATAAAAGTAAAAAACAATGAATTACTGTAAAGAACATTTACATCGCTGTCATTTACATATCCAAGTCCGGCAATTTTATCCCGATATTCGTTAAAATGCTCTATCTCATTTTCTAACTGAAGAATAAATTTATTCCATTGCGAACCGCCAAGATAGAAATATAAATCTTGAATATTATGCTTTGAAATAAACTTAATAAAACATTTAACTGTAAACAATAAATTTTTTCTAGGCTCTAAATTACAAAGCGAGAAAATATATTTATTGGAATCTTTATGTTTAATTTTATATTTATTAAGTGCGGTGGCAAGTTTTGTTTTATCGTAATCAGGGTAAAAGTTTTGAGATGTCGCATGATGAATAACGATAGTCTTTTTTTCATCTAATCTATCGCCGTAATATTTTAGGAAATCGTTTTTTGTGTGATTAGAATTACATAGATAATAAGTATTCTTATTTAATGAATTAATAATTATGCTGAATCGATCATTATCCAAATTAACGGAATCTTTATAAAATATTACGGGTATCATATCATGTAAAACAATAAAATGTTTTATATTCGGGTAAGAAGTTAATTCTGTAACAACAGGACACATAGGAGAGAAAAATATATCTATTGATTTTAATAATGCTTTGTTATTACGGTTATATACAAACATAAATAAATAATTTTTTAATATTTTTAAACCATAAATTATTTTTTTTATAATATTATTGGTCGTTTTAATATTTCTTTTATGAACGCCTATATTAAAAACAGGCGTTTCTTTTGAATTAAGGCAAACAGGGAATCGAGATAATAAAATGTCCTTTTTAAAATATTTAGCGTTATGTAAACTATCATGAACATAAAGGGTAATGTTAAAATGCTGATCGTCAGCAAAATATTTTAGTATATTATATGCCGCGAAATAAATTCCCGTTCTGTAAGACGAGCCTTTTATGTAACTGTTGGCAAAAATGGTGGCATCGTAAAGTAAATTTAGTTTTTTTGTCATGTATCTATTTCTTGTCCATATATTTTAGATCTTAATTTATAAAACGATTTTTCCGGTAATATTTTTTTTAATATTAGAACAAAACAATGCTTAAAATGATAAATAAAATCTTTGTCGCGTTTATCATAAAACTCTGTTCTTTCCGTTTCTAGTTTTCTTATATCATCAATAAAGTTCTCAAATATATCATTTATAATTTGTCCTTGTTTTGATGTTTCAATTTTAAAATTTCTTCCAAAGTCAAAGTAATATTTGGCATGTTGTCCAAAATAGCCAATATGCTGAACTAAGCTGTTGTTAACGCAAAAAATAGGTAATCCGATACTATAAAAATATTCCGAGAACCGCCAATCAATTTCTGTTAATGTGTCCGGCGAAACTATATTTGCCATAAATTCCGCAACCCTATCCCGATGAAACAATGTCCCGGCAGCGCCTATTGTTTTTTTTAGACATAATTCGTCGTCAATTATTTTGTATGCCTCATGTGAGTTTGCGTTAAAGACAGATAAAATACCGTTTGTTTTTTTTAGTAATCTAAGGGCTGTATTCAGCCAGTCCTTGCTAAAGATTAGGTCAGAATCGGCGTTAAAAAGTAATTCATCTGATGTGGATAGAAAATCATGATACATCTGGTATGTGTTTTTATCAGCTTTTAAATTTACTTCGTTAATTTTTATAGACGCCGCTGTTGGAAATAGTTTTTTTAATTCTTCAAGACCATATTCTGTACTGCAATCATCATATATTCTGATGTTATGAGATATTGAAATATCGGACTCATACAGCGATGACGCCATTAATTCCAATAATTTTTTTCTGTTGTAAGTTGGTATTCCGATTGTTAACATTTTAATCGTTAATAATTACTTTAGACCAGTTTCCAAGCTCAAATATGTTGTCTTTAACATGAAGCCACTCATCGGGTTTGATTCCTTCCCGAATTAATTTATCGGGTTCCCAAATATCACAGGTAGTTATTGTTACGCCGTCGTTTTTATCTATAGACATTTCTTTCCCGGTAAATGGGTTTATTAACGGATATACAAGACCCTCCGCCGCGATATGAGGAACATCGGCGTTTGTCATAAAAGTATTATCTGTTTTTAGTTTAAAGTCAGCGTTGAAGTCTTTTACCAATAATAGGGCAATGGAAGCTTCAAGCTGCCAATATTTAATATCGGGGATATTAACGGTTTTTGGAAAAGGTTCTATTTCTCTGGTTCCATGATCAGAAACAATAATAATGCGTGTATTATCATAGACTCCGTTTTCTTTTAGAAAATCAAACCATTTTGCAAGAAGAATGTATGATGCCATATTTATATGATAAAAAACTTCCTGTGAATACTGACCGTTTCCTTTATTGGTTATATTGTCTGAAGGAATGTAATCAGGATACTGCATAAATGCAGGATAATGCGTTAAACTGTTTATCAACATAGTTGCATAATTGGAATTATCATTTTTTATTTCAGTTATATCAGAATGAAAATAAAGCGATGAATAATATCCCATAGTAGAATTTGGATAATTATTAATTTCAAATAATGAAAGATATTTACCGTCATTGTAAAGGAAAGAGTTAAATATAATAGGAAAAGTTTTAAAGAATGAAAATCGTATAAGATTGTTATAAAGTATTTTGTTAAAATCCATTAATTTAATAGGATTAACATTATTTAAATAATATTCGGTATATTCGCCTGGTTTATCCTGCGCGGTTATATTTTCAAAACTATTATAAACTGAATTATCAATATAATCTTGATTGTATACAGAAACATTAAAACCTGATTCCGCCATTATTCTTGGAAGAATTTGTAATGACTCATACAATTTGTCATAGAAATCTTCGTTCTTTCTATTTTGTCTGCTAAGCGGCGTGTAGTAGTAACCGCCGAATATGCCTGACAAACCATGTAGCGTCATTTGACCAAACGATATTGTATTGGGATAGTAAGTGAAACCTTTAAAAGAATCAAGAAGTTCAGGCTTTTCTTCAAAAATATATGGGACATAGCCTGATACTGCCTTGTCAAGCATAATAACTACTAAGTTTTTTCCGTTTTTTGAGAAAGTATAATATTTTTTAAAGCCTTCAAAGTTGTCTGAAGTTAACCCCCTCGCGCTTACCATAGTAAAATTCTTGTTGATCTTAAATATATTAGTTATTCCAAAGCATAAAAGCGATATTACAAGAATGCTTTGCAATGCAAGGAGTATTTTTTCTTTCTTTTTTAATAAAAGTAATATTATAATAGCGGCGGTAAATAAAAGAACAAGGATATTTATTATTTTGTATATTGCAGAAATAGAGTTAAAATATGAAAAAACTAAATCCGGTGTCATAGAACCATAGTTTGTTTTAAAGCAAAAAACATTTACCATAAATATGCCAAGCGCGGCAGTTAAAATAAATGTCATGACACGGCGCACGCGTTTTGTGAACAGACTGTATATGCAAACCAGCCATAACAGTATTCCAGCGGACTGTAGGAGAGTAATACCTATAAAAGGCAGAGGGGAGGAAAACGGTTTTATAAATGAAAATTCCTCCACGCTGGAAGCTATAAGGCTTGACGGTATTACAAGCCCTATTAATAAAAATATTCCTATAACGGACAAGGAGAAAATTTTGTTAGTTTCGCCAACTACAGCGTCTTTTATAATAATTTTTTCTTTAAACTTAATTTTTTTTAAAACTATGTTTTTAACTAAGTTATAAATATTATTGCACGTCCAATATAAAACTAACGCCGCGGGTGAATTGTATAACAGAATAAGAAATATTAATGCAATTCCGTAAAGCTGTATTTTGTCTTTTAACTGAAGCCCCTTTGCGTATATCGCGCCAGAAACGCAGTTAATGAGCGTCATAAGAATAGGGAAAAGGTTTAAGCCCCAAAGCAGTCCGTCGGGAGCGCCCAAGTCAGCGATAAATTTAAATTTTTGTCCGTTTAACAGTTCAAGGTTATGCAGGAAATGATAAGCGGCAATAAAGAAGGGAATCTGTATGAATAAGTCCAGGCTGTTGCTAAGTGCGTAAATAGGGTGGTAATTATTCTGGCGGTAGAGAGTTGAGGTGAGCATGTATCTTTCGTCGCCTTTAAAGACCGCTTTTATCTTGTCTATTTTCCCCTTCATTTGTTTTTGTCTTTCTCTTTCGGCTTTTTGTTTTTCTTCAGCCATAAGGTAGATGGGAAGAATAAGGGTGCTTACAGCCATGCTTAACCCTATAATGGACAAGCCGGGACTTTTGGTTATGCGAAGTGCAAAGACATAACAGAGTTCTATTAACTGCTCTATTGGGAATATTATTAATGTATAAAAAACATTATGCATTTTTATTTATTCTTATATAAAATCTACGCAAAACTTCAGTGTTATATAATCCAATAATTTTCGTAAATAAAAGGTATTTCCCCTTAAAGTTATTAGGTATTCTTTTAGATATGCTTTTTAATTGTTTATGAATATTATAAAAAGCTTTTTTGTTTTTATGTTTTATTGCCTCGCTAAATTTAAAAACATCATAATATAACGCTATTGCTTTTCCTTGCATATATAAACAGCCTTCTTTTGTATAGTTATCTTCCTCTTTTGACCAAACTAATAAATCATTTATAATATCAAGTAAATCGAATAATTTCTTTGCTGAAATATTTGATGTAATAGAATCATCTCTCGCAACTCTATATGAATAGAATGGATAATGATTCACGGCTATTTCTCTTGTTTTAAAAAGAACTCTCGGCATCCAATGTTCATCTTCATGTGTAATACCTTTTTTAAAAAACAAATTATTTTTTACTAAATAATCTTTCTTTAACAAAAAAAAACAACCAGCAAAATACATACCAGTTTTATTAAATTCATTTATTATTTCATTTGGTGAAGCAAGTACAATGTCTTTAGAAAATTTATATATAAATGACGATTTTCCATCATTGGAAAATTCTATAATATTAACATTGACAATTACATCTGTTTTATATTTTTGAATTACTTCATATAAATTATTTAGAGTGTCATTATTCTGTAATTTATCATCACTATCTAAAAAGATAATATAATTACCTTTAGATTGTTGTATTCCAATATTTCTGGCATCACTTAAACCGCCGTTTTCCTTGTGAATTACTTTTATTCGATTATCTTTTTTTGAAAACTCATCGCATAGTAACGGACAATTATCTGGGGAACCATCATCGACTAAAATACATTCATAATCTGAGAATGACTGTGATAAAACGCTTTTAACGCAATCATTAATGAATTTTTCTGTTTTGTAAACCGGAATGATTATAGAAAATGTCATTATATTATTTAAAATCTTTAATAATTACTCTAGACCAATTTGAGGGTTCAAAAACATTGTCTTTAACAGAGAGCCATTCATTAGGCTTGATATGTGTTTGATTGAAAATAACAGGTTCCCAAATATCATTAGTAAATATAGTTACGCCATTATTCTTTTCTATAGTCATTTCTTTATCGGTGAATGGGTCTATTAGTGGATAAACAAGACCTTCCGTCGCAATCTGAGGAACATCGGCATTTGTCATAAATTTATTATCTGTTTTTAATTTAAAATTAGTATTGAAATCCTTTACCATTAATAAACAGTTGAATTCCAATAATTCTCTCTCATCTGGCAATTTATTTTTATGATGAAATGGATTTTGTGCTCTTAATCCATGATCAGAGACAATAATAATACGTGTATTGTCATAAACTTCATTTTCTTTTAAATAATCAAACCATTTTGCAAGAAGAAGAAAAGAAGACATCATTGCATGATAACGTTTGTCTTCTGCTAAAGTGCCATTACCTTTATTGGTTATATTGTTTGATGGTTTATAATCAGGTGCTTCCATAAAATCTGCTTGACAAACAAGATCGTTTACAAACACTGTAAAATTATTTTCATTGTTTTCGGATATTGTTGTGATATTTGGAAGGTAATGAAGAATAGCATAACTGTCTATAGTATATTTTGAATATGAAGAGTCAATAAATTCATTAAAATACAAATACTTACCGTCATTATAAAGAATACTATGTAAAATATATGGAGAAACTTTTAATAAGGAGAATCGCAATAATGTATTGGATAATATTTTATTATAATCTTTAAAAATAAAATCATTTTTAAATTGATAACAATAATTATTAATAAAATCAAATCTTGTGTCATGTGCGGAAATATTATCATATTTATCAAAGTAAGAATAATCAGGCCAAAACTGATTTAATATTGCTACATTGTAGTTTGATTCTGCCATAATTATTGGTAATACTTGTAAAGCTTTTGTATATTCCTTATACCATGATTCTTTATTACGTTTATGTATCTCAAGCGGAGTATAGTAGTAACCACCAAAGATTCCGGGGAAACCATGAATAGTATGAGCGCCAAATGACGTCGTATTTGGATAATAGGTAAAACCTTTAAAGGAATCAAAAAGTTCTGGTTTTTCTTCAAAAAGGTATGGAACATAACTGGATAAACCATAATCAAGCATGATTAAGATTATATTCTTTCCATTTTTAGAAAAAGTATAATATTTTTTAAAGTCTCCTAAGTTATCTGAAGTTAAAGTTATCCCCCCCCCCCCGCGCTTACTATAGCAAAATTCTTGTTGATTTTATATATATTTGTTATTCCAAAGCATAAAAGCGATATTACAAGAATACTTTGCAAGGCAAGAAGAATCTTGTTTTTCCTTATAAGTAAAAGTAGCATTATAGCCGAAGCTGCGAACAGCAGGACAAGAATGTTTATTATCTTTTCTTTTCCCGGAACAGGATGGAAAAATGAGAAGTTCAAATCCGGCGTCATAAAACCGTAATTAATCTTGAAACAGAAAACATTAACCGTAAATACGCCGAGCGCCACGGTTAAAATAAATGCAATAACTTGGCGTACCTGTTTTTTGAATAAATAGTATATGCATACAAGCCATAATAATATTCCCGCGGACTGTAATAGAGTAATTCCTATAAAGGGCAGAGGAGAGGAAAACGGCTTTATAAATGAAAATTCCTCCACGCTGGAAGCTATAAGGCTTGACGGTATTACAAGCCCGATTAATAAAAATATTCCCGCTAATGACAAGGCGAATGTTTTATCAGCGTTGTCAAGAGCGGTGTTTTTTGTAATAAATATTTTACCGATATGTTCAATAATTTGTTTCCTATACTGAAGTAAAATTAAGAATCCAGTAATAAACGCTAATATGAAACGTCTGTATCTGCCGATCTCGTGAGAAAATAAAAGTATATAAACAATGAAACAATAAATTAGCAGAATAATGGCGGGATATATTAATTTTTTTAGTTTTTCGTTCTTTAGTACAATGTTTTTAACTAAGTTATAAATATTATTGCACGTCCAATATAAAACCAACGCCGCGGGCGAATTGTATAACAGAACAAGGAACACTAAAGCAATTCCGTAAAGCTGTATTTTGTCTTTTAACTGAAGTCCCTTAGCGTATATCGCGCCAGAAACGCAGTTAATGAGCGTCATAAGAATAGGGAAAAGGTTTAAGCCCCAAAGCAGTCCGTCGGGAGCGCCCAAGTCAGCGATAAATTTAAATTTTTGTCCGTTTAACAGTTCAAGGTTATGCAGGAAATGATAAGCGGCAATAAAGAAGGGAATCTGTATGAATAAGTCCAGGCTGTTGCTAAGTGCGTAAATAGGGTGGTAATTATTCTGGCGGTAGAGAGTTGAGGTGAGCATGTATCTTTCGTCGCCTTTAAAGACCGCTTTTATCTTGTCTATTTTCCCCTTCATTTGTTTTTGTCTTTCTCTTTCGGCTTTTTGTTTTTCTTCAGCCATAAGGTAGATGGGAAGAATAATGGTGCTTACAGCCATGCTTAACCCTATAATGGACAAGCCTGGACTTTTGGTCAGTCGGAAAATAAGGGCGTAACAGAGCTCTATTAACTGTTCTATGGGGAATATTATTAATGTGTATAAAATGTTAGGCATTTTTATTGCTTCCTATTTTGCTGGACTTTTTTTATTTAATCAATAAATAAGTTTAAAATAACAAGGTTATAATTTAAATAATGATTTTATTTTTCTTAATGGGTATAATAATAACCTACCAAGACGATAATCAATGGAATTACGGACAGAAATTAATTCATTATTTAAGCTCTCTCTATTGAGATATAAATATTTTAAAATAATTTTATCATTGAAATAATCGTTTAATTTTAATAATAAATTAATTTTATCTCTTTCGTTCTCTTGCGTAGTAATATAATTATTAATAAAATAATCAAAGAACCTATAATAAAGATTATCAATATTAACATTTTGATTTATTTTATTAATAAAATTATTAACTAAGGTAAACATTATTTTTATAGATTGCATTAAATCTAATATTTTTTTATAATCCTTATATGTTGTTGATATTCCCGTACCGATTGAGTAATTTATTATTATTTTTTTTATTATATGAATATTTTTCGTATAATATGAAATTACTATAGATTCATAAGCGTCTTCAGCATTATTTATATATACTCGCTCAAGGGACGCAAATGCTTTCTTTATTAAACTAGAATCATAAACCTTATTCCACATTGTATGTGCAGGATATTTATCATTTGAAAAGTAGGCGGTAAATCTGTCTTTTTCTGTAAACGAAGAAAATACAATATTACCAAATGGCTGTTCAATATATCCATATTCATAAAAATCATTTCCAGGATTATTTTGTATTTCATTATACAAGATATTAAGCGCATTATCTAAAAAAAAATCATCCGCATCAAGAAACACAACATATTGTCCGTTTGAGGCGGCAACGCCGTCCATACGGGCAATATGTTGTGACTCATTTTTAAAATGAGTCACTACTTTTATTTTTTCATTTTTTTGCGCGTATCCATCAATTATATATTTAGTTTTATCAATAGAGCCATCATTAACAATAATTATTTCAAAATTATGAAATGATTGGTTAAGAACAGATAATATTGCCCGTTCTATATATTTTTCAACGTTATATG
>NZ_BDHD01000007.1:0-37660 GCF_054786075.1 Treponema sp. R6D11
ATTCCAACTTCCGCTGTCTGGTTTATATTGTCAATACTTCCATATCCGCAATTTCAAATTATAGATATGCTCCCTTTTTATTCCGGTTTCTTCTTCTACTTCCCTCAAACAAGCCTCTAAAGGATCATTTATTTCGTCTTTTTCCATATGCCCGCCAATACAACTCCAAATATTAGGGGCTATTGTTCTTGTTGGGGAGCGTTTTATTAGTAAGTAACTTTCGCCATTTTTCAAAAATGCACCGGAACTATTTTGCAAAATAATTTTATTATCCATAATATCTCCTTTTCTTAAATATATGTTCCACCCAATTTAGAGTGCGTTGCACATAAATTGTTTTATATACTGATTAACCTTTTTTTAGATAACCTTTTTCAACTGCTTTTTCCAATAATTTCAATACAAATTCCCATATCACATCAGATGCTTCCTGTATGTGTTTGTTTTTTTCTATTATCATTTCATATGTAATATTATATTTTTTCCATGTATATCCTTCTAAAATATAATTTTGTAACAAAGGTTCTAATCTGTCAAAAATCGCCGCATATTTTGCTTCGTTTGTTTTTCTTTCTTCAAATTCTTCCCATAAATTTATAAAATATTCCTTTTGTTCTTTGTTTAATAATCCAAATATTCTTTCTGCGGCTCTTTTTTCGTCTGTATGTATAACATTTCTTTTATCAGAATACAAAAAAGTATCTCCTGCGTCTATTTCGACAATATCATGAATCAATAACATTGAAACAACTTTTTCCATATTTATTTCAATATTTGAATATTCTTTTAATAACAATGACATAATACATATTGTCCAAGAATGTTCTGCGTCATTTTCGAAACGACTATGGTCAAATAATTTTGATTTTCTGATAATATTTTTTATTTTATCTATTTCAATAATAAACTGTAATTGCTTTTCCAATTTTTCATTAAAATTAGTGTCTATGATATTCATATTTTCCTCTTAATATTTTTTATTTTTCAGGCACTGCTTTATACAGCCCTATATATTCCGGCGTTTCCCCTTTTTCAATCTTGATACAACAATGTAAATATCCAATATGATAAAAAATGTGCCGTAATTGGGCTAAAATTAATTCAATCTTTGTAAATTCCATACCATTGAATACCACTTTATTTTCAAGCGTTTCATCTTTTAAATCATTTAGATATTTTTGAATTTTATTTTTTACGTTTTCATAATAATTACTAATTTCATCTTTTGTAAGTTTATTTTCATCATTAATATATATTATATTAAGATTCTTTTTATGAAATTCAGGTTCGACATAATTACCAGGATCAATAAAATTTTTATCCAACGAATGAATTAAATGATAAAAATGTTTCCATGTTTTAAATCCACCTTTTTCCGTATCAAATTCGTTTGCGGGAATTACTTCAAATAATATCTCAATATTTTGAAATATTTGTTTTGTTTGGTTTCTTATACTATCAGTTAACATATTTCCTCCTAGAACCTTATTTCAAATGCCCTTTTTGAATTACCGTCAAAGCCGCATTTTGTATAAAAAATGTGGCTTTCCTTTCTTTTATTACTACTTTGTAAAACAACTTTATAACAATTAT
This sequence comes from Treponema sp. R6D11, assembly GCF_054786075.1. NCBI lineage: Bacteria > Pseudomonadati > Spirochaetota > Spirochaetia > Treponematales > Treponemataceae > Treponema > Treponema sp. R6D11. Next base: position 1,594 of record NZ_BDHD01000007.1, read on the forward strand.
TTTCTTTTGCATATTCTATTGCCATTTCAATTACTTTTTTACCAATGCCTTTTTTCCTGTATTTTTCATCCGTAATAAGTGATAAATGTTCTTTTTTTGCGATAGTATATTCAATCATTCTTGCCTACCAATTTTATCATCCACAATGCCAATATCCCCGTATATATTATTATTGAATACACGTTTATACGTTCCGCAACTCCAAAATATTCTTTTGGCATTATGTTTATTAATATTGCCCCTGCCATTAATATCAGTAATGTGCTTATTGAAATAACGCTGAGCCATTTATGTTCTTTTGCTCTGAGAAAGCCGATTGAAAATAACACCAATGAAACTATCGTCAATAATACTATTAATACAGTAACAATAATATGCATTTTATCTTGAAAAGTTCCTGCATAGCCGGATTCAGATAACGGAAAAAACATATATCCAAAAAATGATATTGTGTTCATTATACAAAAAATAAATGAGGAAATGGTAACGGCTTTATTAAATTTATTTCTTAAATATGCAAAAAAACCAATTGAAAATGTGACGGCGCATATACCGTAAAGCGTCGAAAATAGTCTCGCTATATTTCTTGACGGCGAACTTGATGCGGTTAAATCGCTTACTGCTTGCGCAAGCGGATTGTAGCCTTCATAAAATATTTCTCCTAGAATTATATGCAGAAAATATAGAATTACTGATAATATACCCAATAAGGATATTAATTTTACAAATTTATTTTCATTTAACTTTTTCATATCTTCTTTATACTATAATTCATTTACAAGAAATTAACATTTTTAATCAAAAAAGGAACCTTCGCCCTTTCGGGCTCGGTTGAGGTTCATTTTTCCATATATCAGCGGATAAAATTTGTCATGACCATTGGCGGTTCTTCTGGTAGTTCAATGTTGCTTTGTTGTTTGCATTTGATGAGATATGCCATATTGTTTGCCAATATTGTTAATGTGCGCACGCCTTCTTTATCGGCGTATACGTCTTCTGGCGTGTATCCATGTATGCCGTTCCAATAACAAGACGATACGACCGGCATTTGCGAAATGGTAAAGTATTTAATCAATTGGTCGAATGTGGCGGTTGAGCCTGCTCTCCTGCAACTTACAATACACGCGCCGAATTTTAATCTTTTGGCTTCAGGCTCAAGACTGAAAAATAAACGGTCAAAGAACGATGTCGCCGCGCCGCAAGCGGAAGCAAAATGCACAGGAGAACCGAGTATAATGCCGTCCGCTTCTCTTAAAGCCTGACCGACTGTATTTACCATATCGTTGTCAAAAACACATTTCCCTGTTTTCTCTGTTTGTTTACAAGTTCTGCAAGCGGTACAACCTATAATTGGTTTTTTACCTACCTGAAATATCTCGGAATCAACTCCATGTTTTGCCAACTGTTCTTTAATAATGCTAAGTCCTGTGAATGTGCATCCGTTGGCGTTTGGGCTTCCGTTTACTAATACTACTTTCATTTTTTTCTCCTTATACTTTGGTAATCATATCCTGAAAAATAGTAAAAGTATAGATACATATTAAAATTAGTCTTTTTGTTTATAATTTCTCAATCATAATTCCCCAAAGATTTACAGTAAATATTTTACGTTATTGCTTTAGCAGGACATACTTTTGCGCAATTCATACAAAAAATACATTCTGTTGATAATACTTTGTGCCCGTTTTCAATATATTTTTTTACGTCTATGTCCATTGGGCATACTTCATTGCATTTTCCGCATTTTATACATTTGTTTCCGCTTGGTTTTACTTTTATCAGTGCAATGCGAGATGGCGCTTTCATAATCAAAGAAACAGGGCAAAATATTTTACAGAAAGCGCGTTTCTTTCTGAATACAAACGCCATTATTATCCCAATGATGTAATAAGAAATATACCCGACAAGAAACCAGATAAACTGATCAAATTTGCGACTTTCTATGAAATACTTGTTAATAGATGAAGCTATGTGTCTGGTATAATAGTCATATCCGCTTTGAATAAGAATGAATGGAATCAATAGTGATAAAATTAAAACAGGTATCCTTATGTATGTGTATTTTTTTGGTATGGCTTTGTTTTCCTTTATTGGCAGCCATTCGAGTAACGCCGCGGTATAACATCCCCAACCGCAATAGCCCCGCCCCCAAATAAGCGCCCCAAAAACTTTTGCTATCGCGTAATGTATTAAACAGCGGGTAAATATGCCTGTGCTGATAAAATATGTAAAATAAATAACCGTTTCTTCAATTTGCATATTTTCACGCTGCATTATCCCCAGAAAAACCAAAAAAACCAACGAAATCGCCGAAAGACCTATTTTCCTTCCCAAATCAGAGTTTGCATAACGAACGCTTATAAAAAAACTTACTGATAAACTTATTCCAATAGGAATAAAAATAAAGAAAAATCCAACCCAATCCAGTAATCCCAATGATACGGATAAAGTAGTACCTATAAGCAATGGGATCAGGCAGTGTAAATATTTTTTCATTATAACCTCACAATATTTATGAGTCCGATTTTTACGGACAGAATCACTTAAAAGAATAAGTAAATATCGGGCTTTTTACACTTTCCATTATCCATGAAATTTTATTATAGATAATGTTAAGGTTGACTCCGGCATAAGACTGATAATCATCGGTTGTCACATTTTTTTCTTTTAAATATTCGCTAAACTTAGGCTCAAAGTTCCAGAATAAATCGTCGGTTTTATCCGAGGCGATAGCATGCCAATTATCTTCCGTGCAAATAACAATATTGTAAGACATTTTTTGTATTCCAGATTTAACGTTAGGTGTAAACGTCGGTTTGTCTGATAATGTAACTCCGGTATTATCGCTGTTTAAATCAAGAGTTATATTTTCATTCAAATAAACGCCTTTATCCGCTACACATTTAGTGTTTATCCTTTTAATAATATCTTCGCCGCTGATAAAAAGAGCTCTAATAGTGTATATATGGTCTTTCTTAACAAAAGGGAAAGTAACCTTGCCGGTTTTTCTTACCTGTTCTATCGCGTTTTCACAAAACGACTCGCGGAAATAATCATGAAAATATATGAAAGTTTCAAGCGTGTCCATATCACCCCAATCAGGCTCGCCGTCTTTACCCCAATCGTGAAATACAACTTTTAAATTATCTATTTCAGGCGGAATACTGGAATAGTTGGAAAAAGTTACAAGGATTCCTTTAGATACTGTTTTGGCGGATATTTTTACATCCGAAAGATCCGCAGTTTGATTTTTTTTTGTACAGCCAAAAGTAACCAGAGCAAAGCCCAAAATTAAAGAGATTATCCTTAAGGTTTTAAAATTATACATTATTTCCTCCATAAACTGGTTTTTAATATTATATAACTTTTTCCCTTATGTGTCCTATCCCTTCCTTGCGGAGTTTGCCGGGCGTAATTCCGAATTTGCGTTTAAAAGCCCTTATATAGGATTGTTCATAGTTAAAGCCGTAATCAAGCGCAATATCAAGAATATTTGAATCCGTATTAAGCAAGTCATTAATGCTTGCCGTTAGCTTAAAAGAACGAATGTAAAGTCCTATTGGCTGATTATACGCTAGCCTGAACAGTCTTTGCAAATGACTTTCCGAGAGAGTGTGTTTTTTGGCAATAACGTTTGAATTAATATCGGTACTGATGCCTTTTTCTATATCAATTAAAACGTTATTAAGTAAATCATGTCCCCTTTTCATGTGATTCTCCTAAAAATGTTTAATTGAAAGTAATGTAAAACAAAAAGCGTTAAATTTAATCACCCTTTTGGGTGATTAAGGGGTGATTTATGGGTGATTGCCGGAAAATCCGTAAAAGAGAGACGAAAGCCCGGCGATATTGGAAACGCCTGTAGTTTGATAAATATGCTTTAAATGGGTTTTTACCGTATTAACGGAAATATTAAGGGTTTTTGAAAGTTCTTTGTAACTGACGTTGCCCGCAAGTATCGCCTCTATTACCTCTAATTCACGCCTGCTTAAAAGCTGAATGAACTGAGTATATTTATCGGTTTTTGCCGTTAATGTTTGGGCTTGCGTATTTTGCATAATGGGAGATAAATTATCCGCAGTTAAGCGGGTATACAGGTAAAATAAAAATATTAGTATTACAATAATAAACGAACTCATAAAAAAAGATAATAAAGAAGACGTGGATATTACCAGAGCAAAATATTCCCACCATGAGAGAACTATTAAAGTAAAAGAAATAAACAGTAAATTAAAAATAATATAAAGATTAAGAGGTGGTTTTAACTTTGTGTTGCGTAACCAACGAGCCGTGAGAAAACAACAGGCGGTTACAATAATATTGATAAAAAAAAGTGAGCCGTAATACAGTTGCGGGTGCTTAAATGACTCTTCCAGATAATTTGAAAAATCAGTCATGGGGTAAATAAAAACAGCGCCAAAATAAAAAACAGGCAATTGCGCCAAATTAATTATGCTAAAAAGAAAAGAAGCGGCTATAAGCGTTCTTAAACGATTTTTGCCCAACAAAATAAAAGAAAGAAGACAAAGAGCTATAAAAACAAGAGTGGTATCAATGAATGAGGGGTTCTCAACTTTCCCATAAAAATAAAGCTCATTAAACAACAGATAAAAAGGATAGCTCAAAATGACTACCGCCAAAAGAGCGATAGACCGCAGGCGAGACTTCGGTTTATTCATCTTGTAAAAAAGGGGATAAAATCCTACAGAGCAGATAAATCCCAATAAAAAAGATAAAATGATTATACTCCTATTCTTTTGAGTTGTCGGACAAGTCCATTATGTCAGTTTTTACAATTGAAGTAAATCAATATATTGTGTAAAATAAACGATGAATTTTGAGCAATTAGGCGTTGCACCGTGTTTTATTAAGTGCCTTGAAACACGAAGCATAAAAACAGCGACCGATATTCAAAGTAAAGTGATTCCACGCCTTTTCGCAGGTGAAAGCGTCTTTTTTACATCGGCTACAGGGACGGGCAAGACTTTTGCCTATCTTTTGCCGCTTTTAACTAATTTACTTGTAAAAGAAAAAACAACTTTTGGACCGAGTATTTTAATTTTAGCGCCTACTCTGGAACTTTGTTCACAGATTTCCTCGGAACTGGATTTTCTTTTAGAGGGTTCGACAATTCGCTCTTTTCTGGCGATTGGAAGCATCAGCCTTGACCGTCAAATTGAAAATTATAAAAAAACTAAACCCGACATTGTCGTAGGAAACCCGAACAGGCTTCTTCTTCTTGCCCAGAAAAAAATACTTAAATTAAATAATTTGTATTCGCTTGTTTTTGACGAAGCCGACCGTCTTGTAAGCGGCGAAATGATAGACGACACAACGGAATTATGTTCGCTAATCCGCAAATTTGCTAAAACAGATAACATTCTTCTTACAGCGTGTTCGGCGACTATAAACAAAAAATGCGTAGAAAAAGTACAAACAGTTTTTTTTGGCGAAGGGCAGGGCAGTGGAGTCTCCTTTATTGAGTCCGAAGATAATGAAATTCTGCGTGACAAAATTGAACATTGGGCTATTTTCAGCGAAAAACGGCGAAAAGATCAAACCTTACGTTCATTGTTAGCCGCCATTAAAACAAAGAAAAACCGCATTAAAGCGTTGGTATTCATAAGCAAGGGCGATGAAGCGGCGTTAGTCCTCTCGCGCCTCCAATACCACCATGTTCCCTGTGCCGGACTTTTTGGTAAAATAGGAAAAAATCCTCTATCCGGCGCGGAACGCAAAGAGGCGCTCGATTTATTCAGAAGCGGAAGCGTAGACGTGCTTGTCTCCACAGATTTAGCCGCTCGCGGTTTGGATATTCCCGATATTACCCATGTTATCGCTCTTGATGTTCCCGCCGACAGTGAGGTGTACATACACCGCTGCGGCAGAACGGGACGCGCCGGAAAACGTGGCATAATGGTAACAATTGGCGATGAAACCCAAATGCGTCTTTTGTCATCGTTGGAAAAAAAGTTAAAGATTAGGGTAAATCCCAAAGAGTTGTACATGGGAAAAATTTGCGTCCCGGAGGTGGAGTAATACTTAAGTATCACTTGACACCCACAAACAAGAGGTTTACTCTTAAAGCACAGGAGGAAACATGCCAGATAAATTAACCGCAAACGAGGCTTGGATTAGTATGCTGAATCACAATATTCTTATTGTCTGGGATCCATCGTTCGATTTAGGAATACCGATAGTTGATGAACAGCATCGTGGGATTGTTTCCACTATAAATTCCCTCTGTTTTGCAATACAAAACAAGCATGGAAATGAAATGCTACGACCCGTGATAGGCATGGTTATCGAATATACCCGCATTCATTTTGAGATAGAAGAAGATTTCTTAAAGAAATGCGGTTATCCTGATATAGAAAAACATCATAAATTACATGAAGAATTAACGCAATCGTTATCGCATACTAGTCGTGACAGCATTTGGAATAAAGACCCTCAAGAATTTTTGGATTTTCTAAAAAAGTGGTGGATAAACCATATCTGTAAAGAGGACAGAGTATTCTGCCAATATTTGAGTAATAAAAAATAAATTCTACCGCTAATTACTACTGTTTTGTCCAAGTATAAGTATCACCGTTTGGTCTTGTGTATGTTCCTTTGCCTTCCGTCAAATATCTATTACGCAAGTCGCCGGGAAATAAAGATGTATAAGCGCTGCCGATATTGTTCGCCGGAATTTCTGCTTCAAAGGTTACGCCGGTAAGGTTTGTGCAATTATAAAAAACCAAATCCCCAATATTTGTAACGCTGCTTGGTATAGTTACGCTTGTAAGAGCGATGCAATTACGAAAAGCCGCGCTTCCAATATTTGTAACAGTGTTCGGTATAGTTACGCTTGCAAGTTTTGTACATTCATAAAAAGAACCGATGCCAATGCCTGTAACAGTGTTAGGAATAGTTATGCTTGTAAGTCCGCTGTAAGCAAAAGCCGCGTCCCCAATAGCGGTAACTCCTGCCGGTATTGTTATATCGGTAAGAGTAGTATTGGCAAAAGCGTTTTCTCCAATTTCGGTAATGGTGTTTGGTAAGGTTATGCCGATAAGAGCGGTACAGCCGTTAAAAGCATTATTACCAATACTTGTAACACTGACCGGTATAGTTATGCTGACAAGTTTTTCGCAACCGCGAAAAGTTCCGTTTGCGATAGCGGTAATTTTACTTGGTATGATTATCTTTGTAAGGTTTTCACAGCCTCTAAAAGCGTCGCTTCCAATGCTGGTAACGCTGTTTGGAATTGTTAAATTGATAAGGTTTTCACAGCCTCTAAAAGCCCCATTTCCGATAGTTGTAATACTGCCCGGTATTGTTACTTTGAGGATGTCTTTTCCGTTAAATACATTCTCCCCTATTTCGGTAACAGCCATACCTAGTAATCTTGACGGAATGTTTACTGTCTGTTTTTTCCCGTCATAGCGGATAATTTTTACAGATTTTCCGCCGTCTACAGGCGCTACTCTAAATAAATCTTTTTCGTCCTCCGCCTTTGAGCAAGATGACAAGATAGCGATTAACGCCAACGCAATCCAACATGATATTCTTCTGATTTTCATAATTTCTCCTTTTTTGGGAATTATGATTATTTTACGTTTTTTAGGAGTTTTGTCAAGAGGAATAAGAATATACTACTACGAACCACACGAAAGAGAGAAGAATTTTTACCACGAACCACACGAACCAATGCGAACTTTGTAGTAATTCTCTAAGCTCTCTAGGTTCGCTGATGTTCGTGTGGTTCGTGGTTGAATTCTTGGTATTTAGCGATGTTTACTCGACAACACCCGACCGCTGTTAATCAAAACTAAAAACGCCCCGATGTTATGAAAAAACGCTCCTGCTATGGGCGTTACAATTCCTGCTCCGGCTAGAAATATCATAACGATACTTATGGAAAACGCTAAAATTATATTCTGGTAAATAATGTTTTTTGTTTTTTGGGCAAGTTTTATAACAAAGGGAATATTGGAAAGATTGTTATTCATTAACGCTATATCTGCGCTTTGAATCGCAGTATCGGAGCCCATCGCTCCCATTGCTATGCCAACATGAGCTTCCGAAAGGGCAAGTGCGTCGTTTATGCCGTCTCCGATAACTGTAACAGTGTGGTTTTCCATCATTTTTTCAACGTGTTTAAGTTTTTGTTCAGGCAGTAATTCGCATTGCATTTCATCAATTCCAACAGCGTCTTGAATCTTCTTAGCAGATTGGAAATGATCCCCTGTTAAAAGACAGGTTTTTGCCACGCCAAGATTTTTTAGTTCGTTTACAGTCTGTGCGGCATCGTCCCTAGGAGTATCCTTAAATACAATGCAACCTAGAATTTCTCCGTTTTTTACAATCCAGTCGCAAGTTCCGGCATCTTCGTATTGGGAGCTTACATCGTAGCCAAGGGAGCGTATCCAGTTGTAACTGCCAAGATAAATAGTATCGTTTCCTTTTCTGCCTTCGATTCCTTTTCCTATATGTTCTTTTATTTCATAATCCCTGTCTATGTCCTTTTTGTCGCATAACGAAATAATTGATTTTGAAATTGGGTGAAGCGAGCCGTGAGCTACGCAAGAAGCGGTATTTACAAGCTCGTTAAAATCATGGGCGTGATCCAAATGAAAACTGCTTGCTTCCAAAATGCCGTTGGTTATGGTTCCTGTTTTGTCAAAAATAAGATAATCGGTTTCGGATAGGTGTTCTACAAACGATGAATTTTTTATAAGGATTCCTTTTTTTGCCGCAGCCGCCAATACCGCAATCATCGGGGCGGAATTGATAAGCAGGTGTCCGCAGGGACAGCTTGCGACAAGAATGGCAATCGCCCTGTTAATGTCTTGTGTAAAGAGCCATACCAAAAGGGCGGTAACAAGCGTTAGTGGAATATAGTAAAAAATAAACTTGTCAACAATTTTGGTGTCGGGAATCTGAATGTTGCCGGAGTCCTCTAGCAGTTTTACTATTTTTTGAAAAGATGTGTCTGCGTATTCCTTTATAACTTTTACTTTTATGTTTCCGTCTATATTTACAGTTCCGGCGAACACCTGATCCTCTATTTCGACTATTTTCGGTATTGATTCGCCCGTTAGCGATTTTTGGTCTATACTTGACGTGCCGAAAATAACTTCGCCGTCAACAGGCAGGGACATACCCGGCTTTATAATAATTATATCGCCTGTTTTTAATTCCTTCGCGCTAACTTCGATTTCCTTTCCGTCTTTTTCTATAATCGCTTTTTCCGCCTGCATTGTTTTTAAGCCTTCAATCGCATCACGTCCGCCCATAATGCTTTTTTCTTCTAAAAAATGAACAAAGGTAAGAATGACGGGAATGAGTATCGCAAGCAAAAATTGTCCGCTTAAAGTTGATATAATCATCGCTATCGAGACAAGTATTTCCATGGCATACTTCATGTTTTTTGAAATAAGTCCCTGTACCGCAGTAATTAACATTGGAAGCCCGATTATGGCAATTCCTGCAAGATAAATAAGCGCTTGAATTACATCCTGACCGGGGGAAAATTTTCCGTAAATAAGGGCTACGGCAAGGCAGACAAGTGCGCCTGAAAGGGACAAAATACTGTTTCTGAAATTTAATTTTTCGTTATCTGAAAGATGAACATCGGCAATATTTATCGTATTTTTCATAACACCCCTTTACGGCAATAAGAAAGTCGGCGCTTCTACGCCTGCCGGAATAACTATGGACTTGCCCGCTTTTTTTACCACAGCACCCACCCTCTGCCTGAATGTTCCAGACATTATAATTTGCGGATTTCTTGAATATTGGTCATATAACCCGTAAAACTCCGCCATTTCGCCTCTTGCTTTCGTCAATTTTTCTGCCTGTACTGAAATAGCGGTTTGTTTAAGCACATTTGCCGCCGCTTCCGCTCCAAGTATTCTACTAGAGGCGTATTCTTGCGCTCTTTGGTAACCTGTCGCCTTGTAAATAGAGGCGTTTCTTACTTCTTCAAAATAGCGGATAGTTTCGCCTGGTGCTGTAATTTCCGTTAATTCTACGCCGGAAATAAGAACGCCCAACTTTAACCCGTCTATAATGTTCTGTGAGTTTTGCATAACATCACTCGATAACTGTGCCCTGCCGCTTGTAAGAATTGAATCCACATCGGAATGTGAGGTTATGCAGGTTAATTCTCCGCTTATTATACCGTCTACTGTTTTAGCGGCATCGTTTGTAAATAGCATATAACGCACAGGATCATTTATTTGATATTTTATTTTTGCCTTTATAAGTATTACATTTTTATCGCCTGTTATTACATAGCCGTTTCTGTCAATGTCTGATGAAACTACGCTTCCCTGTGGTTTATAGTGCGTAGTAACTTCAATTTCCTGTACTGTATGTACCGGAATTTTTATTACCCTGTCTATAAAAAACGGCAAAGCGAAATGAAGCCCGGGCTTTTTAATTTGTTTTTCGCTTGTGTTGCCAAGAAGTTTGCCAAAACGAAGCACGACGGCGACTTGACTGCTTTCAACTCTGTATACGCCTGAAAGTAGTATAAGAACGGCGGCAAAACATACTGTCAGTTTGAAATACTTTATAATGTATTCCATTATTTGGGTAAAAACTATAAAAACCCTGTTTTTCATCGCCGTTATCCTAATTTGATCCTGTTATTACATCAAATGGAGACTCATTTGCACGCATAATAATTGTCGTGTCGGCGTTTACAGAATTTTCAAGCGCCATCAGTCTTTTTAAGAAGACAAACAATCTTGAGTTTCTGTCATAAGCTTCGCCGTAAATACGCGCGACCATTCTTTCCGTTTCAGCGTCAATTTGCGACGCTTCAAGTTTGCCGTTAGCGTAAATTTCCGCCGCTCTTGCGTCTGCTTCTCCTGTGATTATCGCAGCGTCTCTTTCCCCTTCGGCGATATATTGGGAAACATACTTTTGTCTGTCCGCTATCATTTGGTTAAAAACGCTTTTAATGTTTGCTTCGGGCAACGCAAGCCGTTTTATTTTGAGCGTCTGAACCTCTATGCCGTAATTTGAAAGAGCGGATTGTGCCGTTTTTTCTTCGATAGCTTGGCATATTTCATTTATTTTAATTTCTTCTATGTTAGTTGAAACAAGCGAAGAAAGTTTATAATTTCCAAGAACACTATTTTTGGCGGTTGCCGCAAGATCGTTAAGATGTCTTTGGGCGACGTTAAAACTTCCTATGCTTGTATGAAACTTTTGAATATCCGCTATACGCCACACGATATAAGTTTGCAGAATAATATTGATTTTATCGTTTGTAAGCGTTTCGTTATAGCCTGAATCCATATATTGGTTTCTGGTATCGTAAGTTATTACTTTATCAATAGGGAAGGGAAGCTTAAAATAAAGCCCTGCGTCGTTATGCGTATTAACAATTTTTCCAAACCGTGAAATAATAACGCTGTAGCCTTCCTTTACGGTAAATGTGAACCCAGCCGCCGCTACGATAATTACAAAAATTAAAACAAATAACGCCTTGTACAATTTACTCATTGCCTACTCCTTTGTTTACGTCTAACAGATTAACAGTATTTACTTTTCCTATAATAAACTTTGATATTGCGTTTTCCGTTCCCCGTGAAAATGCGTACACTTTATTGCTTTTAATAATTTTTTGGTATACTTCAAGATTTTTAGTTAATTGATATGAACCGGGGGAAATTCTATACGCTTCCGTAGCGGCGTAAAAAACAGCCGACTCTTTTTGAGCGTCGCTTGTCCTGTCGTATTGCATGGCTCTTGCTCCGTCAATGGCGAACTTGCTTTGTTTTGCCGCTTCTATCACTTTTACTTCTGCGTAAGTATGCGCCCTTGTAATCATTGTGGTTTTATCAACGGAGGCGCTTACAACATTTTGATATACGTCAGCTATATCCACAGGTGGGTGTATGTTTTCAATAACAACTTGAACAACGGAAAACCCTAATTTTTCAGATTCGCAAAAAGCAGATAATTCGTCCAATACGGACGCTGAAAGGAAATTTCTGTCTACGTTTAAAAATGAGTCAAGGGTAGTGTTGATTGTGCGAGTCATAAGAGCGTTGTAAACGGCGGCACTTAATACTGCTTCGGCGTTTGAGCAGGTTTTGATATACGAATATAAATCGGAAATTACATATAAAATTTTTAAGTTTACCGCTACCATTTCATTGCCGTTGCCGAGTAACAGCATATATTCACCGATATCGTGTTTTTGCGTCCATAAAAAATTAGCGGTTCCCGTTGATTCATAGCCTATTTGCATGGAAGCCACACGGCGGACATCGTATATTTCGGTTTTGTCTATTGGATAGGGAAATTTAAAATGAAGCCCTGCGTCTTTTATGGAAGAACGATCCAGCTTGCCAAAATGATAAACCGCCGCCTGCTGATGAGGCTGTACTACAAAAATACTTGTTGAAAAAAACAAAACAAAAATAAGGGCAAGCAAAAGGGCGGGTAAAATTTTTAATGTATAACGTATTGTATAAAGCGACTTTATTGAAACCTTCCATTTTGCCATTGTTTGTATAAATTGTTCTTTAGAGAGCAAATATTTTGGAAACAGCGAATAATCAAAACTTAAAACATTTCCTTTTAACATTGCCAGTAAAATATTAATAACAAGCGAAGCCACAAGATAAACCGAGGCGGAATAATAAACCCACTGTAAAACAACAAGAATATTAATTTTTAAGACGGAAGCTGCCGCTATAACCGCCGAGTAGGTAAATGAAATGTATGAAAAAAAGGTAAGTATATCATGGGAAACTTTGTCTGTTGGGCATGAATCGTCATCTTTCCTTAATTTTAAGTAAAGGACGGCGATACAGGGGAGTATAAGCAATAGTATAGCGTCTATGATATTGCTGTGGTAATTATCGGTATAAGTTAAAGGTAGAACTTTTAAAATTCTTATTACTCGCCAAAGCGCTATAACCAAGAAGGAAATAATATAAAAATACGAGAATATGCGTTTTTCAAGGCTAACCCCTTCCTGACTTTGCCTAACATTTTCTTTTTTTATTTCGTGTAAGCCGTATTGTTGTACGTTTGTTTCTTCCGTATTTACGGTTTCTTGCGTGGTTTCATTTTTTTCTTCAAATATGGTTATTTCTTGTTTTTTAAATATTTTATTAAATAAATTAATAATTTTATTAATAAACTTTTCTTTTATAAATAGCCCTATTTTTTTTATGTCAAAGTTAATATATTTATTTATCTCGTAAAAAACAGTTATCAAAATAAGGAAGATAGACATGGTGAGGGTAAGACTGCCGAGGCTTCCTATTATAAGACATCTATTTCTGTAATAGGCTAAAATATTCAGAAAGACAACGGCGATTATTGTAAGAATGATTGGGAACAATCTTGTTTTTGCGTTTTGCGTTCTGTTGTTGTCTTCCGTCATGTTAATTCCTTTTTTTAACCACGAACCACACGAACCAAAGAGCGAACCAAAGCGAACAACGATAAGCTTCGATGTAAAAGTTCGTGTTGGTTCGTGTGGTTCGTGGTAGACATCTTCTCTCCCTGTTCTCACTTATTCGTGGTAAAATATCTTCATTTAAAATTTAAACGCTAATAATATACTCCCAAAAGTGAACAGACCGCCGGACGCAAATACGTCAAAGGAGTCCCCGGCTTTATCTTTAACTCCGGTTGTGGCTTCTATCCAAGCGTTTTCTGCAAAGTTTAAGGTAGGACCAATAGAAAACTGACTGGCGAAAGTACCGTTAACAGCGTCTTTATGTTGTTTTTTGGAAGCTTTTTTTGTACCATACTCATAAATCTTTTTATCAACTGTTTCCAGTTTAGCTGCGGTAGTCTGAATTTTAGCTCCAACATTCAAAGTAAGTTTATTTGGGACAATTTTATATTGCATGGCAAGACGCAGATCGGGACGTAAAGTAAAAGTGGAAGTTGATTCACTGTCAAGGTGATAGACCAATTTGTTGGAACTATTTAAATCCATTCCGTTTTGTTCTTCGTTGGAAAATGTTAACGGCATATTAAATTTAAACTTTAACGCCAAAGCGTCCTTGCTCCATGAACCGCTGACTGAAGGGGTAAAAGAATTCGATATAAAAGATCTTTCATTATATTTGAAGGAACCTGGACTAAATGTTCCTTTAATTTTTCCAGTCTTGTATTTACCGTCCTCAGTATAACTGTATTCGTTGTCGTAAATATTTAAGGTAAGCACATAGTCAAAATCAGCCGATGCTTTAAAACCGTCTTGATTGTAGAAGGTGTAACCGCCAAGACCAGCCGAAAGAGACGGGTCAAAGTGATTCAACGAGCGGACTATTTCTTCCCCGGTATTACCGTTGACAGCACCAGATGCTTCCCTCTTTTCATAATCGCGAGTGAATACCAAATCAACGGTTACATAGGGTCTGATTCCGTTTCCTGTTAAATCTTTCGCCATTGCCCAGGCAATCTGCGGGGCGATGTACCCCCATTCGACCTGCCAGTTTTTATACAACTGCTCTGAAAATACAATGTTATCATCTTTAAAAAACTGATAGTTGGTACGATAAGTTAGCCTAAAGCCCATATCGGCAACGCCTATTAATATAGCAACATTGTTAACAGGGTTTGATAAGTCGCCGGCGCTAGGAGAAAAAGGGTAGACGTTATATGCTTTGTCGGCGTCGCCGCCTTTTGGTATTGTGTTAGGAACTTCTTCGGTGTAATTGTTTATAGGCGCGTTCGACCACATATTGCCGCTGTAAAATGTTCCTATATATACTTTTCTAATTTTTGTCGCAAAACCGGCAGTCGCGATAGGACCCATCTTTTCGTCATTTAAAAAGGATACAATACCAAACCATTTGTTAAATTTTACTCCGGTATAGGCGTCAGGACGGATAAAATCATCAGCGTTACTGCGGTATCTTCCCTCTGTAGTGGAGCTTTGAGGTGATGTCCAAATACTGGCAGGCAAATTCTGCGCCCATGCTCCAATAGCCGTAATCATTAACATTAATAAAGCAAATGTAAGAGTTTTGTTTTTCATTTACTATCTCCTTTAAATTGATAATAAATACCTTTTTAAAGAAGATAATACGTTTTACGAATTTTTAACAATTTTAACAATTTTCTAACACAATAAAATTAACCAATATTAAATATTTTTCTCAAATGTTTTTAACATTCAGTTTGTATTTTTTTATCAGAAAAACAACAAAGGAGGATATATGTTGTTTAAAAAACTTAAGGAAACAAAAAAATCAAAAAAACAATCGGTATTGCAACTGACCGCCCTTTTTCTTGCGGCGGTTTTTGCAATAGTTATGGTAGCGTGTAATGGACTTGAAGTTGAAGGAACCAATGCAACCGCAGGACAGAGTGGGGCGGTTACAAAAACTCCTGTCTTCGATGATTACGATATTAGTAACAACCTTATACAGACAGTGGGTCATGTTACTGCCGTAACTGTAACAAAAAAAGATAATACAAGGTCACCCGGCGCGGTAACTGTTTATTACACAGGAATCGGTGATACAGATTATGACAAAACTCAGGATCTCCCTGAAGAATTGGGAAGTTACGCCGTAACTTTTGATGTAGCTCCGGCAACCGGCTGGAACGGAGCGCCCGGATTTTCTGCGGGAACTCTCGTCATCGGTGAGCCAATCCCCCAAGCAACAGATTTCGAGTTTCTAAACTCGAATCAGGTGTCAGATGATCTTAAAGTTGTAGAAATAGTACCTAGAGATGGCAAATCAACTGGCGATATCACCATTTATTACAGGGGAATTAATGGTACAAATTACCCCATAAGCACAGTGCGTCCCACAGCGGAAGGAACATATGAAGTAACTTTTGATGTTGCAGAGTCGGATGGATGGAAGGAGGCAACAGGGCTTATAGCCGGAAACCTTAACATTGGCAACCCCAACTATAGCTCCCCTGTCTTAGGTGATTACAATATTAGTAACAACTTTAACCAGACAGTTGGTAATACTACTCCCGTAATTGTAGAAAAGAAAGATAACGACAGGTCACCCGGCGCAGTAACTGTTTATTACACAGGAACCGATGGTACAAACTACGACAAAAGCCAGACTCCCCCCACAGCTGCTGGAACATACAGAGTAACTTTTGACGTAGCTAAGGTAACCGGGGCAAACGGTTGGAATGCGGGCGAATTTGAAGTGGAAACAATACTGACTATCAAAGGTATACCGGTAAAAGACGATTTTAATATTAGCGATAACTTTGAACAATCAGAGGGCAGTGTTACAAAGATAACCGTAACGCCGAGAGACGGCAAATCCCAAGGTACTGTAACGGTTTATTATAATGGTTCAGATGTTCTTCCGACAACAATGGGAACATACATTGTAACTTTTCATGTTGCGGCATCAGGCGTTTGGAACGAGGCAACAATTTCGTCGGTAGGAACATTGACTATCAAAAAATTCCCCGTAGCTCTTGATTACGATATTAGTGACAATTTTATACAAACAGTGGGTAATACTACTCCCGTAATTGTAGAAAAGAAAGATGCTAACAAGTCACCCGGAGCGGTAACTGTTTATTATCAAGGAAGCGGTTCTACAAACTATCCAAAAAGCGATATTTTCCCCACAGCGGTTGGAACCTATTCCGTAACCTTTGATGTTGCGGCATCAGGACTCTGGAACGCGCAAAACGAACTTACCGCTGGAATATTGATTATAAGCCCGGCAAATGAAATCGCTAAAAATTATACCTCAGGACCTGATGGTGTTATTTGGGGTAATTCAGCAACCAATCCCCCGTTAACTTTGGGTTTAACTCCTGGAGATACCACAAGAGATCTAAACCTTAACTGGAATTCATCTACATCAGCTAATAGGACTGCAAAAGTCAGGTTTGTCAAAGGAACATTCACCGCAGGGTACGATTTTATCGAAGTAACAGGAACCGCAACCGGTACAGCGTCGCCCTATGTTCATAAAGTTACAGTAACTAACTACTTTATACCTGGTGAAAGTTACCAGTATTCAGTATCCAGCGATGGGAATAACTGGAGCTATCCGTATTACAATTTTAATGTTCCTGCCGCAACCGGTACTTTTAAGTTTGCCGTAATAACGGATCCACAACTTAACACGAGTTGGGATCAATTTAACAGGTACAGTCCCACTGGCGGCAATACTCCCGCCGCAGGATGGAAACAAGCGGTGGAAAAAGTTGTAGCCGCCGGCGCAAGCTTTATCGCAAGCTGCGGGGATCAAGTTGATACCGCTGGTGATAATACGCAATACACAAACTTATTCGCTCCAGACGGAATTAAGTCGCTTCCTTTTGCTCCGTCAATAGGTAACCACGATACAGATCAGGTTGGTAATAATGTTACATTCTGGAATCGCTATAATTTGCCCAACGAGCAGTCATTCAGCGGAAATAAAGGGCTTGTAGGAGGAAACTATTTTTACCTCTATAACAATATCTTGTTTGTAGTTTTAAACACAGCTCCCTATCCGGTAGCATATAACAACGCTACTTCCAGCGCCGCTGCCGCGCAACCGTACGTTGAGCGATATAATCAAACAATTACAGCGGCGAAAACAGCTCATGCGGGAAAGTACGACTGGCTTATTGTTCAACACCACAAATCCACCGCCAGCGTTGCAGTCCATTTAGCCGACAGGGATATACAATCCTATGTTGAAGCCGGTTTTGAAACGATTATGTCAGAACAAGGAGTTGATTTTGTTATTGCCGGACATGACCATGTATATGCCCGCAGTTATCCTCTGCAAGGGAAGGACAACGGTAAGGTTTCAGTACCGGATAAAACAAAAGGCGGCAACATAGTACACAATCCGGGTAATCCAATCTATTTTACATTTACAACAGCCAGCGGACTAAAATATTACGCGGTAGCCGCGGATCTCTATTTTAGTTATAACACTTCCGGTGTTACCAAAATATATGTAACCAACAATACACAGTATCCGTATCTTGGTGATGTTACAGACGTAAATGGCACTAGCTCCACATTAAAAGGCAGTAGTGATTGGGTAAACGGCAATTTGCCTGTTTCCAACTTGACTTATACTCAGCCTTATATACCCAGTTACACCATTGTTGAAGTTAACGGCAAGAGTATAACATTCAAAACTTATCCAATCGGCACAAAGAGCGGTCAGAACGGTAGTTCTACGCCATATAGCTTCGATGAAACCATTCCGTATGATCAGCTTACTGTAACAAAAGACTAGTTATAGAAAAAAGTAAAGAGCCTTACCGTTTTTGAGCGGTAAGGCAGCATGGAGCAGGAGCGGCGGGTTATTAATCCGTCAGCTCTGCTCCTTTTTTTTGTCTGTTAAAACTTCAACGCAAACATTATGCTCCCAAAAGAGAACAACCCGCCTGGCGCGAATACGTCCACGGCTGCGTCGCCAAAAGCTTTTGTAACACCGGTTGTGGCTTCTACCCAGACGTTTTCTGAAAAGTTAAGGGTAGAACCTACATTAAAACGGCTGATAAATTGAGTGCCAGTGGCGGAGTTTAAAACAGAATCTCTATGTATCTTTTTCTTTCCGGTGATTTCGCCTGAGTTGTCGTAAATATTTTGTTCGATTGTTTCCAAAGTAAGCGTGGTAGCCTGAACTCGCGCGCCTACATTCAATGTAAGCCTGTTTGGAATAATTTTGTATTGCATGGCAAGCCGTATGTCGGGTCGGAATGTAAATGTAGCTGTTGATTCACTCTGCCCTTTATAAAACAGCTTATTATTAGAATCCAGATCCATAGAATTTCTTTCTGTTTCGGAAAATGTTAACGGCAGATTAAGTTTAAATTTAAGCGCCAGAGCGTCCTTGCTCCATGAGCCGCTTAACGAAGGAGTAAGCGAGTTAGATATAAATGACTCTTCAATAAAAGGATTGCTGTTTTCGCTGAATGTTCCTTTGATCCTGCCGATTTTATATTTTCCGTCCTCTACATAACTGTATTCATTGTCGTAAATATTTAAAGTAAGTACATAGTCAAGATCGAACGATCCTTTAAAACCGTCTTTGTTGTAGAATGTATAGCCTCCCAGTCCTACGGAAAGAGACGGATCAAAGCGATTTTTTGAGTACGCTATACTTTCGCCTGAAATAGAATTGCCGGCTTCTTTTGTCTTTTTAAATTCACGGTAAAATACAAGATCAATAGCCGCGTATGGTCTGATTCCATTTTTGGTTAAATCTTTTGCCATTGCCCACGCAATCTGCGGCGCGATATAGCCCTCGTCAATTTGGTAGTCGTTGTACAACTGGTTTGTATTCCCTTTTCTTGCTACAATATCGCTTTCTTTGAACGACTGATAATTGGTACGATAAGTTAATCTTAATCCCATATCGGCAAAGCCGAATAAAAGGGCGACATTGTTACCGGGATCCGCCGAAACGCTGATGGAATTGTAGACATTATAAGTTTTACCTACAACGCCTCCTGTTGGCGGTGTTGCCGGTTCTTCTTCGGTGTAATTGTTAATCTGCATATTTGCCCACATATTGCCGGTATAAAGCGCTCCTATGTACACATTGTCCGTTTTAGTTGCAAAACCAAGGGTTGCAATCATCTCGCCTGCGTTTTCTTCTCCTGCCCATAAAAAAGACGTCATTCCAAACCATTTGTTAAATTTTACGCCGGTATAAGCGTCCGGGCGGATAAAGTCGTCCGCGTTACTGCGAAATCTTCCCTCTGTAGTGGCGCTTTGAGGCGATGTCCAAATACTTGATGCCCATGTATGCTTTGATGTAGCGCCGGGAGCAATAGGAAAGGCGGGCAGATTCTGCGCCCATACTCCAGAAATCGTAATAATTGACAAAAACAACATAAGTGAAAAAATTTTATTTTTCATTTTTTATCTCCTTGCGCCTGATAATAATTATTTATTTTGCACATAACAATTATGTTTACCAACTTTTAACAATCTTAAAAAATATTTAACATATAAGTATTTTATAAAACATACAATTATTATCTAATAACATTAGCGGCTAACCAAAAAATAATGTTTTTCTTGTTTTCACCTAACACTTTGTTTTTATTTTATTGCTATCAAAACAACAAGGAGGATATTATGTTGTTTAAGAAACTTAAGAAGAAATCGGTATTGCAGATAACAGCCGTAATTTTTGCCGTTATTTTTGCAATAGTAGTCGCAGCGTGTCCTGAAAATGAATCGGAAGGGACAAAATCAGCAGGACAGACCCAGGGAGGGCAAACTCTGGAAGAACAGACTTCGGAAGAACAGACACCAGATGAAGAAATTATTGTTGAATCTGAATTAAATTATCTAAGCGGGGGCAATGCTCTTAGTTGGGGAGTTTCCGCTAATGCTAATGTGTTAACTTTGGGTATGACGCCGGGAGATACAACAAAAGAGCTTAAAATTAACTGGTATTCTTCAAGCGGCACGTCAGATAAAGTTGCGCAAGTCAGGTTTGTTAGAGGAACTTTCACTGCGGGAAAAGAATTAATAGAAGTAGACGGAACCGTGGCAACCGCCGGGACGAGCAATATTCAACACAAGGCTACGGTAACAGGGTTACAGCCCGGCGCAAGTTATCAGTATGCGGTGTCCAGCGATGGGACTAACTGGAGCGAAATATACAATTTTGCGGTTCCTGCGCAGACCGGCACTTTTAAATTTGCCGTAGTAGCAGACCCTCAGCTTACCACAGGTAATGTTGATAAAGACAGCCGGTATCCAGCTACCAGCGTTACTACAGCCGCAGGTTGGAAAGAAACGATGGATATTATTGTAACTAAAGGCGTTAGTTTTATTGCAAGCGGAGGAGATCAGGTTGATACTTCCAGTAATGAAACACAATACACAAATTTATTCGCTCCGGACGGAATTAGGAGTCTTCCTTTTGCCCCTGTAGTAGGAAACCACGATACGAATGTTTTGTTTAATTATCATTACAATCTGCCCAATGAACAATACCCAGGAACAAACACAGGTCAGATAGGAAACTATTTTTACCTTTATAACAACATTCTTTTTGTAGTTCTTAATTCCGCATCAAGTCCCGGCAGTAAGAATGCCGCCTCAACATACATAGAATATTATAGAAATACAATTAAGGCGGCGAAAATAGCCCACCCAAAATATGATTGGCTTATTGTTCAGCATCACAAATCAACAGCCAGCGTTGCCGACCATTGCGCCGACACTGATATTCAGTATTATGTAGAAGCCGGTTTTGAAACGCTTATGTCCGAGGAAGATGTTGATTTTGTTCTTGCCGGGCATGACCATGTGTACGCGCGCAGTTATCCGCTAAAAGGCATGGATGACGGCAAAGTCTCCTTACCTGATACAACGCGAGGCGGTCACGAGATAAGTTTTTCTTCAGGTGATACCAAAAACCCAATCTATCTTACTTTTACAACAGGAAGCGGATTGAAATATTATGCGGTAAGCTCTGATCCATATTTTAAATATAACAACAGCCTGTATCAAAAAAACAACGCGAGTTACCCGTATTTAGGCACTGATGCCAATGGTAATGCTACTTTATTCGGCAGTACAAGCTACATGGCAGGTAATTTGCCAGTCTCCAATGCGGCTTTTGTTCAACCTTATATCCCAAGCTACACCATTGTCGAAGTCAACGGCAAGACGATAAAATTCAGCACCTACGCCATAGCCACCAAAAGCGGTCAGGATTCCGGCGCAGATCTTCCTTATAGTTTTAATAAAGATGAACCCTACGATTGGGTTCAGGTAACAAAAACGCCTTAATATTTTAAACCACGAACCATACGAATGTTGGTTCGTGGTTATTATATAGGCATAAAAAAAGACGATGCGCCTGGACGTCAGGGTCGAAACCCTATGCACACCGTCTGATTTTAGAGAGGATTTCCCTCCCGGTAATAATAGTATCGGCTTGGCATAGAGAAGACTTTAATAGTTTTTGTTTTGCGTGGTAGGGTAGTATTTTGAGCAAAAAACAGGTCAAATTTGCCTTTTTTTTGGAAATTTTAGCTTTATTTCAGAGCGTTTAATATTTCTGTGGTAGCGTCAAAATTGAAATCCTTAAGAGCCGCGGCAATATTTTCCAGAGCAGTGTTATTTTGCGCTCCAAAGTCATAGGTAAGCAAATCGTTAATAATATTAAGAGCCGTGTCCCTGTCAAAATCATCAACGGCTGAAATAACTTTTTCTATATTTGTCTTTAAAAAAGCAACATCTCCGTTTTTTTTCTTTGCCTCTTCAACTTTTTTTGGAAAAACGGCGGACAGTTGTTCATTCAAGTTTAATAGCTTTTCTTTGAAAGCCGGAAACCTCTGTGTGCAGAATTCAAGATCATCGTTTTTGGAAGCTGTTTCCAGTCTTAACGCCGTGTCGGATAAATTCATAGCTCCTATAGTGGATAGCCCCGATTTCATTGAGTGCACTAAAATAGAAAACCCTTTTATATCTCTATTATTTAATTTGTCAGACATGGAGTTGCAATCTGGTGCAATCTTTTTGCTGAAAAGTTCCAACGTTTCCTTGTACATGTTTTCTATGCCAGAAACTCTTGAAAGACCAATTTCCGCGTTAATATCGTTTATTTTATTTAAAGCGGAAATAAATTCACTATTTGTTTTTTCTTTATCCTTTTGTGTTTCTTCTTTTTTTATCTGTACTTTATTTGCCGGCAGGCATTCTTTCAGAACCCTGTACATTTCTTGCATATCAATAGGTTTGGAAATAAAGCCGTCGAATCCGTTGGATAAAAACATTTCTTTTGCGCCCTGAACAGCGTTTGCGGTTAAGGCTATAATGGGCAATTTTTTATATTTTTCGTCCATTTTCCTTATTAAGTTTGTTGCTTCAACTCCGTCCATTTCAGGCATCATGTGATCCATAAATACAATGTCATAATCGTTATTTTTTATCAGTTCTATAGCTTCCTTTCCGGAATAAGCCGCTTGCACATTAATCTTGAACAAGCCCAGCAATCCTTCAGCTACCTTTATGTTGAATTCATTGTCGTCTACAACCAGAATTTTGGCATCTGGCGCTAACAGTCCTTGTCCGTCGTCTAAACCTTTCTTTAATTTGACTTCTTCCTTGTTGCCCTCTAAGATAGGAATTATCACAAGGAAAACGCTTCCCTGTTCATATTCGCTGTCAACAATTATTTGTCCACCCATCATTTCCACGAAAGTCTTGCTTATTGAAAGTCCTAATCCTGTTCCTACTATGTTATGACTCTTTTCCGTTTCGAGCCGTTGGAAAGTGTTAAACAGTTTAGGTATGTCTTCTTTGCGAATTCCCATGCCACTGTCTTTTATCTCGAATTTAAGCTTGTTGTCGGCTACGGTAACTTTAAATTTTACAAATCCTTTTTCGGTATATTTAACCGCGTTTCCGCAAATGTTAGTTAACACCTGTTTAAGCCTTACATCGTCGCCATACAGGTAACGAGGCATCTCCCCTTCAGTTTCATATTCGAATCTAAGCCCTTTCTTTTGCGTAACATAACTGAACATTGAATAAATATTATCCAAAAGCACATGAAAATCGTAGTTAACCGGGTTAAGCGTTAATTTACCGGCTTCTATTTTTGACAAATCCAATATGTCGTTGATAATGGAAAGAAGCGAATGAGCTGATATTTTAATATCATGTACAAAACCCATCTGCCGTTTGTTAAGCTGTTCGTAAGCCAGAAGATCCGTCATGCCGATGATGGCGTTCATGGGAGTTCGTATCTCATGGCTCATGTTTGCCAAAAAAGAAGATTTGTGTCTGTTTTGTATCTCTGATCTTTCTCTTGCCGCGTCAACGCGAATCAGGACGAAGATTAAAATTGACGAAAGCGCCGCACCCAATATAACAAGAATTACCGCCATATTGATTACATTCTTATAGTAAGGTCCTTTAGGCGTTACTATGCCCAAAGACCAGCCGTTGGGTAGAATTTTAAAAGTAGCGACGGCGCGTTCGCCTTTAAAAGTTATTAACGGGCGTTCGTTAACTTCTATTCCGTCTTTTATTTCTTTAACAAATATCGAGAAAGGAATATCAGGTTCATACGCGTATCTTCCTACAAAACTCTCATTTGGATGGGCGAGTACAACCATATCTTTACTGATCAGTATTCCGTATTCGTTATTAGTCATAATCGTATTAATGATATATTTTTTAACAGTGTCAATTTGTACCCTTAAACCCACAACACCTAAACGCTTTCCCGCGTTATCAAAAATGCACATAGAATATACAAGCATGGTATCTCCGTAAATAACATCATGATACATTAAAGTTTCCGCAATATTGCCTTTTGCATCAACTGCGTCAATAAACCATGCCCGTTCTTCCGGATTAAAGTCAGCAGGTCTGTCCCAAACAAAACTTTCCATGAAAACATGCCCTTCGGGAAGCGTTTCAAAATACCCTAAAAAGCCGTTAAAACTCAAATAGCTTTGTTTGTTTAAATTCAGATAATTTGATATATCATTGTAATATTCTTGTATTTTTTCCGTGTTATCTCCGTGTAAAATCATGCTTTTCACAGTCCGCGAAAAACTTTCCAGCGCTATTTGCGGTTCAATCAGGTCAGATACAACCTGTGTCTGTACTGTGTTTAAAATATTTTCCGTATTTTGTTTTAAATAGTTATGAACAATATTGCTTGCGGATAAATAACTTAAAATAACCATTAACAAGAACGCGAAAATAGTAAACATTATCTGTATATACAGCGGTCTCTTTGGTGTTATTTTTTTTAACAAGGTATTAATTCCCGACATAAACTTTTTTCCGCCTTTAAAATAAAATTTTAATCTTCTTGCATGGTATACTTGGCAAGTTTGGTAAGAAGCAGCTCTTTATTGATTGGCTTGATTATAAAATCAGCCGCTCCTGCTCTCATCGCTTTTGCTACATTTTCTCTTCTGGAATTGCCCGTCAGGAAAATAATCGGCGCTTTATGCCCGTTTTCCCTTATTTTTGCCGCAAGTTCATACCCGTCCATACCCGGCATTTCTATGTCTAAAAGAAAAAGATTGGTAGTGTTCTTTTCTAGGTACTTAAGCGCGTCTCTGCCGCTTGCTACGCAGGTTACTTTGTATTTGGTATTCTGCAGGGCTGTTTTCAGCATGGTCAGGAAAAACGCCGTATCGTCAACCGCCAGTATTTTATTATCTGACATTGCCGATTCTGTTTTTATAGCGTTTTTTATTATTTCAGCGGCTGAATCGTCTATATCTTGCTCCGCCATCTGAATATCAATGGACAGCATGGACAAGTTTGCTAAAAAGTAGCTTATAAAGGCTTCAAGTTTTTCATATTTTATATTTTCAAGACCGTTAATCTTCTTACGGCAATCCTGCGCCAGTTCATCAGCGTAGATTTTTTCCAATAATTCACAAACAGCCGTAAGGTGTTTTGACAAAGTATCGTAATCCTTGTTTTCCATTGCGGATTTTATATTTTCTTCATGTTCAGGATATGCTTCGACAAAAGAATTCAATAGCCCCGAATAATCTTCAAGACATTTCTCGTCCATTTGCTCTATTTTTTCGGCAAGATTTAACTCCGAGATTTCAAGTAGTCGTACCTTGCTAATCATTCTCTACTTCTCCTTAAAGAAACACCCAAACATCGTATATTTTTATATATACTTGCGAATTTTTGAAAGAAGAACATCTCTGTTGATAGGCTTAATTATGAAATCCGTAGCTCCCGCTTTCATAGCCATAGCGAAATATTCTTTTCTGGCGTTGCCTGTAAGGAAAATAATCGGTTCTTTATGCCCTTTTTCCCTTATTTTTGCCGCAAGTTCAAACCCGTTCATTCCGGGCATTTCTATGTCTAAAAGAAAAATATCTGTTTTGTGCTTTTCAAGAAACTTAAGAGCGTCTCTGCCTGATGTTACGCAGTTTACATGGTATCTTGTATTTTGCAACTTTTTCTTAAGTATGACCAGGAAAAACGCCGTATCGTCAACAGCCAATATTCTTTTATCTGTTTTAGAGCCTTCGTCCGAAGAACCTTTCGTATGTAAAGCCGATGATTTGTCTATTTTGTGCAGGGACATTTGAATATCAAGTGATAACATGGACAAGCTGGATAAAAAGTAACGCATATAGGCTTCGATTTTTTCGGGCTTTGTTTTACCAATCAACTCTATCTGCTTTGAACATTCATCAGCCATTTCATCAGCATAAATTTTTTCCAAAATATTTTTAACTTCCGAAAGTTGTCCCGCTAAAGCTTCGTTATTCTTTGCTTTAAGCGCGGCTTTAATTTTTTCTTCTTGAGCCGGAAAGTTCTCGGTAAAAGTATCCAATAATTTGACATAATTCTTAAATTCCTCATCTTCCATTTGCTCTATTTTTCTGTCTAAATTCAAATCCGCAATGGAAAACAGAATGTCCATGTCAATTATTTTGTTTTTTTCGTCAGGGGAATCCTCTTGCGCGGCAGGCGCGTATGTTTGCTGTTGCGCCTTTTGAATGTCAGTGGATAGCATGGACAAGTTTGTAAGAAAGTAACGCATATAGGCTTCAATTTTCTCCGGCTTTAAAGTGCCAAAAGAATTAATCTGCCTTGTGCAATCCTGCGCCATTTCATCAGCATAAATTTTTTCCAGAATACTGCGAACAGCCGTAAGGTGTTTTGTCAAAGCTTCGTAGTCTCTTAGTACCAGAGCCTCTTTTATTTTTTTTTCATGTGTCGGAAGGTTGTCGGAAAACGAGTTTAATAATTGGACATAATTGTCAAGCTTGCCTTCTTCCATTTGTTCTATTTTTCCGGCGAGGTTTAATTCTGAAATGGCAAGTAATCGTTCCCTGTTATTCATTTTTAATTCTCCTATACATACTTCCGGATTTTAGAAATAAGAATGTCTCTGTTGATTGGTTTAATTATAAAATCCGTCGCTCCGGCTTCCACCGCTTTTGCCAAATGTTCTTTCTTTGCGTTGCCTGTAAGGAAAATAATCGGTTCTTTATGTCCTTTTTCCCTGATTCTTGTCGCAAGTTCAAACCCGTCCATTCCCGGCATTTCTATATCCAAAAGATAAATATCCGCCCCATATTTATCAAGAATTTTAAGCGCTTCTATACCGGATGCCGCACAGGTTATTTTGTATCTGGTATTCTGTAAAGTTTTCTTTAGTATGGTCTGGAAAAATATAGTATCGTCAACAGCTAATACTTTTACATCAGATGAGACTCCTCCCTTAAGATTGTTGTCCGTCAAAGATACGGCATTCATGTCTATTTTTTGCTCCGCCATCTGAATGTTAATGGATAACATGGACAAGCTGGATAAAAAGTAACGCATAAAGGCTTCGATTTTCTCGTGCATTGTGTTGCCAATAGCTTTTATCTGCTTCGCGCATTCCTGCGCCATTTCGTCCGCGTGAATTTTTTCCAATATGTCCCGAACTTCCGAAAGTTGTTTTTTCAAAGCGTCGTAATCTACAGCTTTTAACGCAGTTTTTATTTTTTCCTCTTGCTCAGGATAGTTCTCGGTAAAAGAGTTCAATAATTGGACATAATCATTAAAAGTGTTCTCGTCCATCTTTTCCAATTTTCCGGCAAGCTTCAATTCCGCAATAGCGAGCAGTTTATCCTTGTTAATGGGTTTGGCTTTCTCGGTTGTTTCTTTTTGTTCTTCTTCGGTTTGAGCGGATTCTTCTTTCTGCGGCTCAACTGTTCTGCCGTCAGCTTTTTGAATATCAGCGGCTAACGAAGACAAACTGAATAAAAAATAGTGGCGCATATAAGCGTCAAGTTTCTCGTGTTTTACAGTGCCTAAAGAGGTAATCTGCTTTGCGCAATCCGCCGCCATTTCATCAGCGTGAATTTTTTCCAATATGCCTTTAACGCCCGTAAGATGTTTTGTCAAAGCGTCGTAATTTTTTGCTTCCAGAGCGACCTTTATTCTTCTGTCCTGTTCTGGAAGGTTGTCTGTATATGTATAAAGTAACTGGTTATAATTTTTAAGATCGATCTCATTCATTTTCTCTATTTTACCGGCAAGGTTTAATTCTGAGATCTCAAGCAGTTTTTCCTTGCTAATCATTTATAATTCTCCTTTAATACATTACAATTATACCAAAATATTACTTATTTTACCTATTTTTTATAGAAAATGCAATACAATAGGGCGAATTACCATGTCTCCAAAGGCGTAACCTTGCAGCGGTTTTTTATAAGAAAAACACATGGTTTTGGTAATTTTTTACATTGACAAAAGTACGATAAATGATATACTTTCTTTAGGTTTTCGGTAAATTTCGATTTATCAAAAAACCCAATAAAATAACCCAGAAGGGAGGCCAGCGTATGGCAAAAGTAGAGCTGAAAAGCATTTCTAAAGTGTATGATGGCGGCGTTCGTGCGGTAGACAACGCCAACATCGTAGTCGAAGACAAGGAATTTGTCGTTCTTGTAGGACCGTCCGGTTGCGGTAAGTCAACCACGCTCCGTATGGTCGCCGGTCTTGAGGATATCACCGAAGGTGAGCTCCTCATTGACGGCGAAAAAATGAACGATGTTCCGCCCAAAGACAGGAATATCGCGATGGTATTCCAGAATTACGCCCTTTATCCCCACATGTCAGTCTATGAAAATATGGCGTTCGGTTTAAGGATTAAAAAAGTCCCCAAAGCCGAAATTGACAAGCGCGTGCATGAAGCCGCCCGTATCCTTGACATCGAAAAGTTCCTTGACCGCAAACCCAAGGCTCTTTCCGGCGGTCAGAGACAGCGTGTCGCCGTAGGACGCGCCATTGTCCGTAACCCCAAGGTATTCCTCTTTGACGAGCCTCTTTCCAACCTTGACGCTAAATTGCGCGTACAGATGAGGGCGGAACTTTCCGACCTGCACTTGCGGTTAAACGCCACAATGATCTATGTAACCCACGACCAGGTTGAAGCTATGACCATGGCGAACAAAATCGTTGTTATGAAGGACGGAAAAGTACAGCAGATTGGATCTCCTCTGTTCCTCTATAACTACCCGATTAACAAGTTCGTAGCCGGATTTATCGGCTCTCCGCCCATGAACTTCCTTGCCGTAAAAGTGCGCGAAGAGGGCAGTTCAATCATTTTAGACGAAGGCTCTTTTAAAATTAAAGCTGATCCGTCTCATATTGAACACCTTAAAAAATACATCGGAAAAGACGTATTCTTCGGTATTCGCCCGGAAGATATGACCTACGAGGAAAAAGAAGGCAACAACACCATGACCGTTAAGGTAACTGTAGTTGAGCCCTTAGGAGCGGACATTCACCTGTGGCTTACAACCGAAACCCAGCCGTTAGTCGCCCGTACGGAGCCTAACCATGTGTTTAAGGTTGGAGACACTGTAGTCTTCACCCCAAGAATGGAAAAAGCCCGCTACTTTGACAAAGAAACAGAATTGGCAATTATCCCTTCCCCGGAGTGAGATTCGCTTTAAATTAATGAAAAAGGACTGTCTTTATGACAGTCCTTTTTTTATAGGTTTTATTTGTCTTATTTAACAGCCTTGCGGAAACCTTCTGACAAATTGTTGTCGCCGATGTTGCCTATGATTCCGCCGCCTTGGTTGCGGTACTTTCCGGGGCTTATACCGGTGTATGCCTTGAATTTCTTTGAAAACCAGCTCTGATCCTCAAAGCAGCAACAGGCGGCAATCTCGCTTAGGGACATATCTGTTTCGAGTAACAAGTGGCTTGCCTTTTCAACCCTCAATCTGTTCAGGTATTTTGACAGATTTTCTCCCATTTCTTCTTTAAAGATTGTGCTGAAATAAGGGGGAGAAAGACCGGCTACCGCCGATATTTCTTTAAGGCTTATTTTCCTTGTAAAGTTTTCCAGAATAAAGTTTTCAGCCTTTCGAAGAGACGCGGCATGGGGTATTCCGCGGTAAGAAGAAATGGTGCTTGATATGCGATCCACAAGATTATGTAAAATGTCGGTTAATTCCTCTATGGATTTTGCTTCCTGAACCAATTTAAGGTTTTGGTTATTGATTTCCATAGAAAGTAGACCGTTCTTTTCTGGACTTATTTCCACTCTGGAAATAAGCACAACCAGCTCAATTACCCTTAATTGAATGTGTTTAAATTGTCCGGGATTTGTAAAGAACAACATTGCAAGCAATTCATTAAGCGTTTTTTTCGCTTCGCCTGAGTCGCCCTTGCGTAAGGCTGATAAAAGAATTTTTTCTTTTTCCAGCGGATAACTCGGTTTCTCGCTGTTTGCCGGATATTGCTGTTTTAAAGTATCAATAATCTTGGAAATAATTTCCTGTTGTTGGGCTCTTCTTTTTATTGTCTCGTGGTAATCTTCGCTTCCCGATGACAGAGACTCGGTGCATAACTGCATCATTTCCGCAAGAGATTGTACTTTGTCCCCATCAGCTTCAGGTAATGAGTTAATTCTTTCTTTCATTTCATTATTCGATATTTCATCATTGCACATAACAAAAGTATCATTGGTATTTGCAAAAAAGTCAACAGTTTTTTTGTTTTCTCCTAAAAAACCTGATCCCCTAATAGCCCCTGAAAAAACGCCTTCAGTATATATAGGACTAACCCAAAAAAGCAAACCTAAATCGCATTGATAAACATGGCATTTGCCTTTATTACTCGCTTCTACTATAGAATTAATATGCATTTCATGGCAAGGTAAGGCGTCTTTTTTGCCTTTATCATGGCGGAATTTACTGCAATATGGGCAAATTTCTCTTTCCGGGGCGTGTTCAACCCCAAAGTGTTCAGGAAATTGCTGTTTATGTTCTTTAGTATAAATACATATACTGCTTCCCGTCGCCTGATTGTAATCATACATGATTCTTTCGGCTTTCTCTGTTAAATTATTATCTTCACTATGTAGTAGTTTAGTATCTTTCATTATAATCCCCCTTAATCCATAATATTCCCATCTGCGATAATACCTCGTTCACGGTATTTCCCCGGAGTTAACCCTGTAACATTCTTAAATATTTTTGAAAACCAGCTTTGATCTTCAAAACCGCATGCAAAAGTAATTTCGCTTATAGGCAGGGTTGTCGTTACAAGCATGGCGGCGGCTTTTTCAACTCTAAGACGGTTAAGGTAGTTTGAAAGATTTTCCCCCATCTCTTCTTTAAAAACCATGCTCAAATACGGAGCGGAAAGCCCGGAAGCGTTGGCGATTTCCTTTAAGCTGAGTTTTCTTGTGTAATTTTTCCAAATATAGCGTTCCGCTTTTTTTAACGCCGAGAAATGCCGTACTCCATGAAAAGAAAAAATCATACCAGACATTCTGTCCGTAATAGCCGAAAGAATGGCTCTTATTTCCTCAAAAGTCGCGCATTCTTCTATCTTTTTCATGCATCTGTTTGTATTTTCAAGAGATGTATTGTCCATTATATCTTTTGGATCGGACACGGCTCTTGAAAGTAATACCGCCAATTCCAGAGCTTTTAGACGGAAAGCCGTAAAATTCCCCCTTACTTCCGTGTAAAGAATATCTAAAAGTTTTTCAAGAATTTTCTGCCCTTCTTCTTTGTCTCCTCGTCGAAGACAGGCAAAAAGCATTCGTTCCGTATCAAGCCGACAGGCGTATTTTTCGATATTTTGTTTTTCCTGACTTGTTAGCGGAACATCGGCGTTATCGGTATTTATAGACGTTATATTTTTTTGGAGCGGGTTAATGTGCGACAGATGATTAGCGCATAAAAGCATGATTTTGGCAAGCGATTTAATTTTGCCGTTATTTTCTTCCAACCCTTTTATTCCGCCCGAAAAAAGCGCTCCTGCAAGTCTTTCGCCGGAATAAAACGGACTTGTCCAAAAAGCGAGTTTTTTAAGGCATAAATAGATATAAGATCCGCCCGATTGTCTTGCTTTATTTACAGCTTCCATATGAAGATAAGCGCACTTTTCTTTAAAATCCGCTCTTGTTTTTTCATTACAATTACTGCAAATCAGGTTAGGATCTATTGATTCGGGATCCATTACAAAAGCGCGGCAATTAGACGCTTTCTCGTAATAATTAACAATTTTGTTTGCTTTTACCAGCAACGGATCTAACTCCCTTCTTTGTATTAAATTTAGTCCAAACATATTTTGTTCTCCTACTAATAAATAAATCTAAGATAACGAGTGGAACAAAATACACCCTTTATGTAAAAATATCAAAGAAAATGAACTAAATATTGTCTTTTTTTTTAGTATGTAGAATTATTAACGGGAAATGTTTATACTGTTAGTAATATGGTTAAAATTTGGTTAAACTATGGACTTGAAAATTAATTTAAATGAAACTCTGAATAAGATGATTCTTTCCGCTTCCGGTTGGAGAGGTGTTTTTTCCGACGGAGAAGAAAGTAAGAGCGAGAAAATTTCTAAAGCGCATAATATTATTTGCGCCTGCGCCGCTTTTGTTTTTGCCGAGTATTTGGACTGCGGCTGTGATTCTTGCGCGCCTACTGTTTTGCTTGGCTCCGATACTCGTCCAACAGGAAAAGCTATAGTCGACGCGATGATTCCCATTCTTATGGCGCGAGGTTGTGAAGTAAAGTATGCCGGTATAACAGCCGCGCCTGAAATTATGGCATGGGCAAGAAGTCTTGCTAGAGCAAAGACAGGATTTATTTATATTTCCGCTAGTCATAATCCTGTTGGACACAACGGAATTAAATTCGGACTTACCGACGGCGGAGTATTGCCCGCTGAAGAATCGGCTAAACTTGTCGCCGCTTTTCATAAATTTTTGGAAAGAGAAGATTGCATCGAAAAAATAGAAGAGCTTTCTTTGGCAGTTGCTCCGCCGCAGCTTGAAAAAATATTTGCGGACGAAAAAACCAACAAAGACATTGCCAAGAAAGCATATTACGATTTTTGCGGCGATGTAGTATGGGGCGCAAACAAAGATGTTCCTGTATCGGCAAAAGAAGGGCTTGTAAAAAAGCCTCTTGGAATAGTCTGCGATTTTAACGGCAGCGCCCGTACAGTGTCCATAGACAGGGAGCTTTTTACAGACCTTGGCATTAAATTTGAATGTATCAACGATAAACCAGGTCAGATTGCCCACCGCATAGTGCCTGAAGGCGAATCCCTTATTCCCTGTTGTAAATTACTGGAAGACGCTCATAAACGAGATGTGTCATTTGTTCTTGGGTATGTTCCTGACTGCGACGGCGACAGGGGAAACCTTGTTATTTGGGATAACGCGGTCGGCAAAGCTCGCGCTTTGGAAGCGCAGGAAGTATTCGCCCTTGCCTGCGTTGCGGAATTTTCCCAACTTGTTTGGACGGGTGAGTATATTCCAGGCGGTTCCGTAATGTCCGCCGTAGCTATAAACGATCCTACCTCAATGCGGGTAGACAGAATAGCCAAAGCCTTTGGGATTTCTGTCTTTCGCGCCGAAGTGGGGGAGGCTAATGTTGTTACTCTTGCGCGTAAATTGCGCGAAGAAGGTTATATTGTGCGTATTTTGGGCGAAGGTTCGGCAGGCGGTAACATAACCCACCCCTCGGCGGTTAGAGACCCTGTTAACACTATTCTTGCCGTCGCCAAAATGTTATCTGTAAATTCCGTAAATGAGCGGAAAGGTCTTTTTGAGATTTGGTGTAATTATTCAAAGCAAGTTGAAAAATACCGCGAAGATTTTACACTTGCGGATATTATCGCGAGTCTTCCGCCGTTTGTGACCACTGCCGCATACAACAAAGACGCCGTTATGCAAATAAAAACCCATGACCACGCCGAATTAAAAGACAAATACCAAAAAGTTTTTTTGCGGGAGTGGGAAGAGCAAAAGGGTGTATTAAAGGAGCGTTTTGGCATTTGTGGTTGGGAAGCAATCGCATATAACGGAACGGCGGAGAGGAGAAATCTGACCCGCTTTGGAGAAGCCGGAAGGGGAGGGCTTAAAGTTCTATTTTTTGACGGAGAGGGAACAGAAACGGCGTATATTTGGATGAGGGGCTCACACACAGAGCCTGTTTTCCGTATCATGGCAGACGCGTCTGGAACAGATGCAGGCGTTGAACGGTTCTTGCTTGATTGGCAAAGAAAGATGATAATGATAGCAGATAAATAGGAGTGAATTATGGGCGTACGGGGCGAGTTATTTTCCAGCAGAGTTATTCTGCCTAACAGGACATATTTTTTTAATGTTAAAGAGAATCGCATGGGCGATTTATACCTTAACATTGTGGAGAGCAAGAACCGAGATAACGGCGGCTTTGACAGGCAGTCTGTAATACTGTTTGCCGATGATTTGCAGGCGTTTCTTGGCGGTTTTGAAGAATCTCTTAAAGTGATGGAAAAAGCGGTACGCGAGAAAAAACATTCAGGTTCAGCGAAGCGCGAAGGCGGTAGACGTGAGGGTGGCAAGCGTGATGGTGAAAGACGTGTCGTGGTAAGACAAAAAAAAGAAAATAAACCCACGAACTACACGAACAGGGAGCGAACGAAGAAAGATTATCGTGGTTTTCACGAGAAGCCAACGGACAAGAATTCTTAATTTATTACACGCAAACGTATCTGCTAACGAAATACCCTAGTGTACCTTGCCATGCAGGATACACTAGTTTTTATAAACAAGATACGGGAGTATCAGGCGAAAGGATTAACGCTTGAAGAATTGATAGACCCTGTGATAGAATATTGTATAAAGAACAACATACTGAAGGACTTTTTGAAAGCTCACGCTTCGGAGGTGGTAAATATGATTTTTGGTGAATACAATCGGGAAATGGATATTGCTGTAAATCGCAGGGAAGCTATGGAAGAAGGTATGGAAAAAGAAAAGCTAATAATCGCGAGAAATTTGCTTGAAAAAGTGGTGTCAGATACCAATTGCGTTGCCTTCGCTTGTGCAAGCGATAAAAGCAAATGTAATAACTGCAAGCGTTATGATAAAAAGTTTTGTCGTTTTCATTTTTGTTTCTCCTCTTTTATTAACCTACCCCACATATAGCGGTGGTCGGCTTTATTACGACACTACAAAAAAGTGGTGTCAGACACCCTGCGTGTCCAATTAGTGGCTTTTACCGTTACTCGGCGTTACTCATTGGGAATAAGACCCAATTCTGGAGCAACATAATCACGTAAATAATTACGAATTTCTAAAGACGTGGCATTCATATTGATATAAATAACTCGTTTTGCTCCGTCTTGGTCAAAACTATTCACATCGTCCACTATACGATATTCTTTAACCTTATTTTTCATCCACAACTTTTCTGAGGACGGCACTGCACCATATCCGGTTGCTATATTACCTGACGCCGTTTGTGCTTGTGCGTCAGTAACTCCTTCCGTTTGCCAAATTGGTATTTGGGCGTTGGTGTCAATTTCCGTTATGTATCCACGAGGGGATACTTCGCAAGTGCAATCTGTTCCTCCGCAATCGCAAGGCAGGTAGTGTTTTTCCTCTGGATCACAGTTGCAGAGCGGCAATTTCGCAATGGGGCGTGTGCCGTTAATTGCTCCGCACGTTTTGCATGTTTCTGTCTCCACTCCTTCCGCTTCGGTTGTTGCGGCTGTGGTTACTACCCATTCCCATTCGTGAACATGTGTCGGCGGATCGTTCCCTTTATCGTTGCAAGCGATAAAAGCAAATGTAATAACTGCAAGCGTTATGATAAAAAGTTTTGTCGTTTTCATTTTTGTTTCTCCTCTTTTATTAACCTACCCCACATATAGCGGTGGTCGGCTTTATTACGACACTACAAAAAAGTGGTGTCAGACACCCTGCGTGTCCATTGCCATTACTTGTTTCATGGGTAAGTATATGCTTCCTCTTCAATACATGCCCAAATTGCAGGTTGAAGATCGACTGTATCCAATGCGTTTGTTTTAAGATACAGCGTAGTATAATCATTTTCTTTCACTTCACAGTCATAGGTTGCGGTTTTTGACAAGACTGCTGTTGCAACTCTGTTGTCTGCAAACATAACGACAAAAAATGATTTGTTCACATTATTAAAATTCGGTAAAGTCAAGTCTTTATTATACCCACGCATAATTGCCGTTACGACTTTGGCGACATCAGTTGCCCAATCTGCGTCAGTGTATAGGTCAAAACTTTTAACGGTTACTGTGCAGGGTTTTTCTGCTGTGCCGAAAGACAGGTTGCGTGGT
>NZ_BDHD01000008.1:0-34898 GCF_054786075.1 Treponema sp. R6D11
ATTCTGTTTAGCTCGCCGAGCTGAGTATAACAATTTAAAACCCAAGACAATTGAGCATGCTCAGGCACATGGGATTGGAAAAACATAATATTTTTCTCGAAATCAATTCCTGAACTTAAAAATAACTTAAAAATTTCTATGCTTCGCTGCCTTAATAATTCTGGGTCCTGACGAACAGTTATCGAATGTAAATCCGCCACGAAAAAATATATTTCATATTCAGGGTTTTTCGAAAGCTCTGCCCAGTTTTTTATAGCACCAAGATAGTTCCCCAGCGTTAAATTTCCTGAACTTTGAATACCTGATAAAATCGTCTTCATGTTATAGCTCCTATTCCCTCGTATCTTATCATAAACTAGCTTTATGTGTCAAGAAAATAAAAACCACCAACGGCGGTTTTATCTCTTAATTATATTGTTCATTCCCTGTTTTGTTATTTTGCCTAGCTCGTCTATCGCGCCTAGAACGGTTTTATCACGCATAATCGACGCTTCTGCAATTTCCTTTTGGCGCCCGCTCTCTTCGTATTTAACCGTGTATGGTTTTCCCTTCTCGTTTTTTATACAATCAACGCAGAATAGGCTCAAAACATTGCCCGCCTTGTTATAAACCACAGCCTCTCTAGTCATGTTCGCAAAGCACGGAAGCGATATTCTATCACCAATTTCTATCTGGCTTGGGGTTATGTTTATATCTGCATAAGAGGCTTTTCCAAACTTAATATCGGCTCCTGATAATCTCCGCGCTCGCAACCCAGTTTTGAATTCAGGGGAAGATATATCCATCTTAAAAGCAAGACGGACGCATCTATAAAACGTCACATTATGATCTCTGCGGCACCCTTCTTCGTTCAAAATTGGCGCTGAACCGCTTATTTTTCCTTTCCCTGCAAGCCAACAACCCTTTTCGCTCGCCAGTGCAAGCGTTGCCCCGTACGACAATTTTTTAGAAAGCTCGTCGTATATTTCTTGCGGAGTAGGGATAAAAGGTCTGCCTATAACAATCGCCTGCGTCTGGGTGATTGTTGGCAGAATAACTACCTGCGATTTATTCTTCAATTTTTGCAATAATTCCAGTGTCGATTTATCTTTAGCTTCCCGTTCCATTTGAGCTCGCCTGAGTGGCCAAGATTCAATCTGATCATCAAGATCTCTCATCACTCCTAAAAGATACGCATCTCCCATGACAGTCGCACGTCTTGCTGGCTTCCATTTTCCATTTATATCATATGCAATATCATAGGCTTTTCCATCTTTTTTCACTGAATCAACAGCGAATAATTTTAGCTCTTGCCCGTTCCTCCCTATAATGACCGCTTCTTTTGTATGTTTTTCAAACGAAGGATGAGATATCCTGTCGCCCACTTTCAGCTCGCTAAAATACTTTATCT
Source organism: Treponema sp. R6D11 (assembly GCF_054786075.1). Lineage (NCBI taxonomy): Bacteria > Pseudomonadati > Spirochaetota > Spirochaetia > Treponematales > Treponemataceae > Treponema > Treponema sp. R6D11. Next base: position 1,391 of record NZ_BDHD01000008.1, read on the forward strand.
TCTTTTCGCCAAAATAGTATGCTTCTTGTGCTTGTATAAGGCTGACTTCATTTTCTTTCTTACCTGTCAAATACACGGTTCTAACTGCAAGTTCTCCTACTGACTTAATGCTAGATAATTGCAAACGAAAAGCAAGACGAACTTTCCTTTTATAATTTACCACTTCTCCGCTTAATTGTCCTTCGGGGATGATTGTAAAAGCGTAGTCGTCTGTTCCATATGCACGAAGGTATCTTTCTTGCTCTTCAGTTAACCCTTCATAATTCGTCTCTCCATCGAGCCATGCAGTGTCGGACCCCTTTAGTGCAAACTCACCTGCATGCATAGACGAGTATGTATTTAGCAAAAGTTCGTTTAATTCGTTATAATCCGGTATGTATGAATTGCCCATTTATATCCCCTTATATTCCCAACAAAAACCCTAAAACTTCAGCGAATCTCTCAGCACTTCGGCAATTTTGACAGCCCTTGCCTGAGGCTGCTTTGAAAGCGTTTCCGTGATTGCCGTGAACGCGCTCGCAATGTCCAGCTTATCTTTCGGGCTTATACCAGGATGAACCATCTTAATTCTTTTTATTAACTCGCTATAATTAAGGTCTTCGCACTTCTGTACATATTCTTCGCATCTTGCGTCATCGCCAGCACGAGTAAAATCCTTGCCAAGCGCATCTTTATACAAATGTGGAAAATTAGTTTTGTAGTACGCATCGGCTCTCTCGCAACAAGTAGGAGCTTCCTCCCAAACGCCTCGCGCATTAAAAACATCCGTGAATAAAGTCTTTTCAGGAATGATTTGGACAATTCTCTGCCCGACATTTAGAATATGGAATACATGGCTCACGCCATTTTTATCCAAAAGTTTAATTTTTTTATATTTTCTCGTTCTTCCCTTTTCACGAACACGAGAAAGGCTAGAGCAATTCATCGGCAGATTCAGCCCCGCTCGCACGCCATGATAAGAGCCAACAAGATCCCCTGTACTCTCTATCTTGCCATAAACATGAACGAACTGTGCGGTGTTCTCGGGGGTTGCTCCGCTAGAAGCTCCCCAATACTCCATATCACTTGTTAAAAGTTCCGGTCTTTCTTCTTTTAATATATTAAGTTGGTCATATGTCAAATTAAAACTCTTCATATATTTCTCCCCCGAATTTATGCATATAGTATACCATATTTTCCCATTATTTGCAAGCATTTTTAACATATTTGTATGGATAAAAACATATATTGTAGCAAAGGAGTGCTTTCATATATGGAAAAAAGAATTGGAGAAGTCGGCAACATTATCATCGAAAACAGAGAAAAAACTAGCATTACAGGCGTTATAGACGTTTTAGGGTTTGACGAGGATGCGATAACACTAAAAACAAACCTCGGCGGAATGACGCTTCTAGGGCGTAATTTTAGGATCAATAACCTAAACGTAGACACAGGTGATTTAACAGTCGACGGCGTGTTAGATTCGCTAGTATATGAAGACGTCGAGAAGAAAAAAGGCAGCCTTTTTGCCAAAATGTTTAAATAAGAGTTCATGGAAATAACGACCGCGCATCAAGGAGTTGCTTTTTTTATGTCGGTAATCGTGGGCGTTTTGATCGGCTTTATTTTCGATATCTTCAAACTCTTTCGAAAAGGTTACGACGTAAATAAAAAGGGGACAATCGTCGCCGACATCCTCTTCGCAGCTATTGTTTTATATCTAATCTTTTCGTCGTTCCTGTCAATCAACAACGGTATCCTGCGCCTATATGAGTTTATCGCTCTCGCCATCGGCGCGCTTTTATACCGATTTTTTCTTGCGAAACTTTTGGTATTCGTCTTAATTCTTATAATTAAATTTTTCTATAAGCTATCCCGAATTATCCTCTTCCCCGCAATTGTAATTTTGCGTTTCTTCCGCCCTATATTTGCAAGAGCAAAGGGACAAATCGGCAGAGACGCGACTCGTCTCAAGCGTTTTGCAAAGCGGATTTAATATCTTCTACCTTAGCTAACGCACCAACACCAACGGCACCGCAAGCAAGCCTGCCCTCGCGCGGGTCAATAATTTCATATCCATTTGTCTTTAGCGTCACCAAATTCTTCTGCACAGCAGGGTTTTTATACATATTCGTATTCATAGCAGGCGCTATGAATTTTTTTGTCTTTTTAGGCAGCGCTAGAAAAGTTGACGTCAGCATATTATCCGCAAATCCGTTCGCTAATTTTGCTATTGTGTTCGCTGTCGCGGGGCAAACTAACGCAACATCTGCTGCATCCGATAGGGAAATATGGTTGATGTCAACAACGTCTAACTTCTTAAACATATCTTCATCTGTATATACTTTTTTGCCAGTTAAAGCCTGAAACAAAGCTGGGCTAACAAGTTTTTCACTATTGCCAGACATGATAACATCTATTGTGTCCCCATCCTTTTTCAGCCCGCTTATCAGGTCAAGCGACTTATATATAGCCACGGATGAACTAACACCTAACAATATATTCATAATATTTCTCCTAATATTCTCGCAATTTTCTCTTTTGAACTGCATTTTTTTACATCATCTTGAGTGACAATATAGGCGACATGAGCATCTGGCGACACATCCTCCATGCGGTTTGCTACTATTATATCGCTTTTGCTTTTCTCAAGGTTTTTCTTAGCCGTTTTTAACAATTCGTCTTTGTTGACCCCCGCCAAAAGCTTAAATCCTACTAATTTTGTTGTCGGCGATATTTGTTTGACTAGATTTATAAGTTTAGCGGTCGGCTCCAGCTTTATTGCAACCTCTTCCCCACTATCTAGCTTGCCGTCGACTTGGTTTTTAACCGTATAATCCGCAACAGCTGCAGCGTGTATCACAATATCAAAATTATTCTCAAGTTCGCTTCGAAATAATCTCTCAAAATCTGCATAACTAACAAATTCATGTATGCAGCACCCTGCCGGCTTCTCGCAGTATCCAGCACAAAGAGCGACGACAGAATCTCCTCGGCTCGAAAACTCCTCAGCAATCGCCTTTCCAAGCGCGCCAGTTGATGAGTTGCCGATATATCTAACATCGTCGATTTTTTCTCTCGTCCCGCCAAGGGTAACCAAAACTTTCATGGCAAAATTATATCATTTTTTAACTAAATAGTCAATATTATCCCAACGCAACATCCAAAACCATCATGATTGTAAACCCAAGCAGAACGCCGATCGTCGCTATTGTTTTATTGTCTTTAAAAGACTCTGGGATAAGCTCCGAGCATACAACCGATATCATCGCGCCGGCTGAAAAGGAAAGCGCGAGGGGCAAAGCGTTGCGAACAGACAGGGCAAACATGACGCCGAGCACACCAGCAACAGGCTCAACGAATCCTGACGCCTGCCCGACTAAAAAGCTTTTAAACCTAGACGCACCATCTCTTCGAAGCGGCATGGCAACACAAACACCCTCAGGAAAATTCTGCAGCCCGATACCAATAGCGAGCATGATCGCGCTAATTATCGATGCTCCTTTGATCCCTAGGGCAACACTACCAAATGCAACTCCAACCGCAAGACCTTCAGGAATATTGTGAAGCGTCACAGCTGCCGTTAAAAGTATCGACCGTTTGGCTCCAACATCTTTCCCCGAAACAATTCTTGATAAAAATAGATCGGAACACATAACAAAAATTCCACCCAGCACAAAACCAATAGCTGATGTAAACCAAGCATTCCCGCCAAGCTCCGTCGAAAGCTCAATGGCAGGAGCCAAGAGCGACCAAAACGAGGCCGCAATCATAACGCCGGCGGCAAACCCCATCATCAGGTCCAGCACTCTTCGATTCATCGTCTTAAAAAAGAAAACAACACTTGCCCCAAGCGCTGTTATAAAGTATGTGAAAAGTGTTGCTAATAGCCCTTGCACGATCGGGCTCAATTGTGTAAACCACGCCAACATAATTTTAATCTCCCTCATAATCTAAACTAAATTTATTTTATGAAAGAGAAGTTTTTTATGCTATTTAAAAAGAGCGTTTTATTTTTTTGGCAATAATTTGTTATTGATCGGCGGCGTTTGCTCAATGCTAATTATCTTAACTCCAAGATTTTTAAGCACCTCTTTGAGCCGCGGCATCTGCTGCTCATCCGTCGAAATAAAATCAAAATTAAGCCCATCTTGGTCAACAGTTTTCTTATTTTCTATATATATGCTAGGGCCTTCCAAAGACCACGGAATTCCATCTTTATATATGTCTTCATCTTCAAGGTCTAAATAAGACTTGTCCATATAATATTCAGCCTCACCAGTGAAATATTGTAACAAAAAGTCTTCGATCTCAAGCAGGACCACCATCGGTATCGCAGTTTCGTACTCTCTGCCAGATGTTAAACTTTCCTTCCATCGCCTATATTTTCTGGTGCTGTATCCCGCAACGCCGACTCCATCATAATCGCAAACAACCGCGTCATTTGCAACGTATCGTTTGCCTTTATATTCTAATTCGATTCTAAATGGAAATTTCGCATGCCGAACCTCAGGCATACGCGGATTAGGAATAAAAACTCCATACATCCATAGGCATACATATCCAAACAAAAGCACTACCGCGCCTAATAAAATTAAACCAATTTTCTTCCAAGTTTTCATTTGCACATTATATCATAAAAAGATGATAAAATCAAGAAAAAAGCGTTACAGGAAATTCCTATAACCCTATTTGGTGTATAACATAGTTAAAACTACCGTCTATTTGTTTTAACCTAAAGCAAAAGCATTTTTGCTTTAGGAGAAGGAGTAGCCAAGCGAAAAGCGAAGCTTTTGGGCTGCAACCCAAAACGAGCAATAGCTTGTTCTACGACGTGGTAGAAAGAGTATTATAGGATTTTTTCAAAACAATAGTAATAATCAATAGAAACAGCAAGTCAAGATGTTTCAATTACTCATTTGAACCTCAAATTTAGAGATTGCGTTTTCGAAGCTCTCCAAAATTATCATGTAATACTTCTCGTAATTATTGTGCCAAATCGTTTACTACCAGAAATAAGCTTGCCTATGTCTTTAATGCGTTTATTTGAAACTATATGAATGTCAGTCTTTTTTGCATTTTTCGTGGCTAATACCTTTGTTCTCATGCCACCAGAGCTTCTTTCGCTTTTAGCTCCGCCTGCCATAAAAGCGTATTCGTCAATCTTATCGTGCGAAATTTCGTCTATCACATCACCCAAACTTCCATCAGCATTTTTGCGTCTAAATCCATCTTCGTCGGCAATAAAAATCAGTTTGTCAGCACCTATTTCTCTCGCAATATGGCTTGCTAAAACATCATTGTCAGATTTCTCAAAACCCGTTGCGTCGTTTGCGTTTACGATTGTAAGTATCCCCATTTCCTTTGAACTATTCAGCTGTGAGAGAATATGCCTTGTTTGTTGCTCATTTTCGTAAAATTTACTATCATATAAATTCTGCCCTGCCACAATACCTTTCCGTTTTAGTATCCTACGAAATTGCTCCATAAGAGTTATCTGTCCAACGGAAGATAATGCCGATTTTTCAGCCCAAGTTTTTGCGTTGGCATTTTTCAAAATTGCCTCCGCACACCCAACAGCACCACTCGCAACGATAATGACATAATGCCCCTGTCGCCTTATAGCTTTAATAGATTTCGCCATAGATTTCAGCACTTTTTTGTTAACTTTTCCATTTTTCTTTACGGCTGTTGTTGTTCCAACTTTTATAATTATTTTCATTTTTAACACTCTTTTCTTTATATTATTTGATAAACAAAAAACAGGAAGCATTATGGTATGCTCCTTGCTTATGATTATAGTTAAAGTAAATTTATTGATTGGCTATAAAAATACCACCTAACATAGCATAAGAGCATACCAAAATGGGTGGCACGGGGTTAGCCATAACACTTCTGTTAGTATTCCCTTTCGCTAAGTTTGTAAGCATTTACAGGCTCCTTGTTTGTTATCTTATATACATTATAGCATATTTGATATAGTTTGTCAAACCTATAAAGATGAATAACAAAAAAAGACTTATATAATAAAAATCCCATAAGCCCCTCTCTAGTGGTGGTGGGGGGTGGATTCGAACCACCGTACTCGTAAGAGGGCAGATTTACAGTCTGCTGGATTTAACCACTCTCCCACCCCACCGTATTAAATTGTGATAAATCTAAAAATGCAACTTCGTTATTATAACATATCAAAAACGATTTGTCAACAGATAATTAGAGTGTCTTCATACGTGTCGCGGAATTATATGAATTCTTTGTCGTTCGCATAAAAAAAGAGGTTCAACTGCGATACACAAATTGGGGGAGCAATTATAGTATCCGTTAAACCTCTATGGAGCTGGTGATAGGACTTGAACCTACGACAGGCTGATTACAAATCAGCTACTCTACCAACTGAGTTACACCAGCATCGCCAGTGCAATGCTTTGCAATTTTGAAGCAAATGTCGCAATCCTTGTTTTAACAAAATTGCGAAGAATTTCGCAATTTTGAAAAGGAGCAACCGCCTAAAAAGCGATGCATTAGGCTTTAGCCTGATGCGAGCCAAAGGGCGGATTGCGACGTGGTAGAGGTGACAGGATTCGAACCTGCGACCCCTTGGTCCCAAACCAAGTGCTCTACCAAACTGAGCCACACCTCTACATCTTAAAATCGTTATTACACGTTTTTATTCTAGTTAATTATACTTTTTTTCGCCAATCACATCAATCACTATATATAACGTTTTTGTCAAATTATATTGTTTTTATTCTATATTTTGCTCTTTTTCTTGATATTTTTTCTTATTGGAGCTAGCACATGCCAAAGTATTATCAACCCCAAATACCCGAATAACCCGTAACCCCGCTCTATAACGTCCGCAAATGGCACAAAAGTTATAAAAAACGAGCCTATAACTAGATACGCCAATATTGTTTTGTAATTATTTTGAAACTTAAAAGTTACCGCATAAAATTCGAAAAGGCTGTTGTTAGTATCGCGGCCGCAATTGCCAGAACATAAATGTTAGAGAACCCTCCAGATAATTTTAGCATAGGAATCTGCACGGACATGCTCGCCGAAATATTGCCCGCGAGCGCTCGCCAAATCCCAAAACTCAGCACTATAATCAGCAAAGCCGTCGCGCAACTTATAATCAAATTCTGCTTTTTGCTGGTCTTAATATCAAGCCCCTCCGTCAGCATCGCAAGCGTTATTATGTTGTAGCTCGCGTATATTATTCCCTTAATTACTATATTAAACACATTCGTGCTAACCTCGTTTGGCGAGCTGGGGATAAACGCGCATATAACTAATATAAGCAAAATAATAATCGGCGCAAGAATTAGGCTGGCAATCTCAATCCCCTTTTGTTTTTTAGAGACTAGAACAGAAAAAACATTAACTAGAAGCCATGAGTAGATTTTATGCAAGCCAAGGTGTTCGTACAAAACATTCGCAAACCCAGCGACCATAATTATGTACGCCAAAAAGCAAAAAGCATAAGAAATCCAGTTTATCGTCTTGTTTAATTCAAGTCTGTCTACTCGGGTTTTCTCCAGAATAGCATAGATAACGACCCCAAACAAAACAGAACTAACCAAAAGCCCAACATACGAAAACCTCCCATATTTTGCGAAAAATTGCAGGATTTCTTGCCCCGTCGCAAAGCCCGCGCCGATAATCGTCGCAAACATATATGAAAATAATTTTCAAGCTCTTAAACACGGGCGACGCTCCTATCATAAATATATTGACAACACGCTAGTTTTATTATATAATATTGCAAAAGAGAGGTTTTTTATGCATAACGATAAAAAGGATATCGACAAAATTATAGCGATTTGCAAAGGCAGAGGATTTGTATATTCCGGTAGTGAGATATATGGCGGGCTAGCAAACTCATGGGACTACGGCCCGCTAGGCGTGCTATTAAAACGCAATATCAAACAAGCATGGTGGGATGATTTTATAACTCATAACGAGCTAAACGTCGGCTTGGATTCTGCTATTTTGATGAACCCTAGAGTATGGGAAGCATCGGGTCACGTTGGCGGGTTCCAAGACCCGTTGATGGACTGTAAGGAGTGCAAAACGCGCCACAGAGCAGATACCATGATAGAAGATAACGGTGGAGATCCTATCGGCATGGATAATGCTCAAATGGAAGAATACATAAAAGACAATAATATAGTTTGCCCTAATTGTGGCAAATCTAATTTTACGAATATCCGTCAATTTAATTTGATGTTCAAAACGTTCGCAGGCGTAACGGAAGACGCGAAAAGCGAGATATACCTCCGCCCAGAAACAGCGCAAGGTATTTTTGTCAACTTCAAAAACGTCGTTAGAACCTCGAGAAAAACCCTGCCGTTCGGCATTGCGCAAATCGGCAAATCGTTTAGAAACGAGATTACGCCAGGCAATTTCATATTTAGAATTCGCGAGTTTGAGCAAATGGAGCTTGAATTTTTCTGCAAACCAGGCACGGAACTCGAATGGTTCAAATACTGGAAAGAATTCTGCGAAAACTGGCTATATAGCTTAGATATCAAAAAGGAAAATGTCAAGTTACGCGACCATTCAAAAGAAGAATTGTCGCACTATTCAAACGCAACGACCGATATTGAATACCTCTTCCCATTCGGCTGGGGTGAGCTTTGGGGCATCGCGTCAAGAACTGATTTCGACCTTAAGCGTCACAGCGAATATTCAGGCGAAAACCTAGAATACAACGATTTAATAAACAACGAAAAATTCATCCCATACGTTATCGAACCATCACTCGGGGCAGACAGGGTAACGCTTGCAATCCTAACCGAAAGTTACGACGAAGAAAAGTTAGAAGGCGACGACACACGCGTCGTTATGCGTTTTCACCCGAGAGTTGCTCCATATAAAGTCGCTGTTCTTCCTCTTTCAAAAAAACTTGGCGACGATGCTAAAAAACTATATGAGCGCTTGAGCAAAACGTTCTCGGCAGACTATGATGAAACGGGCTCAATCGGCAAACGTTATAGAAGAGAAGACGAAATTGGCACACCATTCTGCATCACGTTCGATTTCGACAGCTTGAAAGACAATTGCGTTACAATCCGCGAGCGAGACAGCATGAAACAAGAAAGAATTTCAATCGATAACATCGAAAGCATTATAGCTGAGAAAATAAATAACTGGGGGAAATAAAATGAAGCTGCTACCAATCGGGTATGCGAATTACTTGTCGGAAGATAGAGTGATTAGCGTCATAACACCGGACACATTGCCAACAAAACGCCTAATAGCCTCGGCAAGGAAGAACAAAACGCTAGTCGATGCAACATGCGGACGAAAGACAAGAGCGGTCTTTGTTATGGACACGGGGCATATAGTGTTATCGGCCGTTAAACTCGCGACACTTGCTAACAGATTAGATAAAAATATAAAATTGGATGCAACATCTAAGGAGGAAGAATAATGAACGTACCAAACGAAATTAGAGATTGGGTAGAAAGCATCGCAGAATTAACAACCCCGAACGACATCGTTTATATCGATGGGTCCAAGGAGCAATTGGAAGACATTAAAAAACTTTCATTGGCAGCGGGCGAAATAACAGAGCTTAATCAAGAAATCCTACCGAACTGTTATTACCATCGCACACCAGCGCATGATGTTGCGCGCGTTGAAGATAGGACATTCATTTGCACAAAAAACAAAGAAGAAGCAGGCCCAACAAACAATTGGGAAGACCCTGCCGTTATGAAAGAAAAGCTAAACAAACTATACGACGGATGCATGGCTGGAAAAACAATGTATGTTATCCCTTTTTTGATGGGACCTGACCAATCGCCATATTCAATTGTCGGCGTCGAACTGACAGACAGCAAATATGTTGTTCTAAACATGGCTATTATGGCTCAAATTGGCGAAGTTGCGCTCAATAATTACCGTGGCGAATTCACAAAATGCCTACACTCGGTCGGCACATTAAACCCTGAAGAAAGATACATAACGCACTTCCCAGAAACAAACGAAATTATGAGCATTAACTCAGGATATGGCGGAAATGTATTGCTTGGCAAAAAGTGTTTGGCGCTTAGAATCGCTTCCTACCTTGGCAACAAACAAGGCTGGCTAGCAGAACATATGCTAATCTTAGGCATTGAAAACCCTCAAGGCGAGGTTCATTATGTTGCGGCTGCGTTCCCTTCTGCTTGCGGGAAAACTAACCTCGCAATGCTCGTTCCTCCTGAAAAATTCAAAGGGTATAAAATTTGGTGCGTTGGCGATGATATCGCTTGGCTACATGTGAAAAACGGTCAATTATACGCAATCAACCCAGAAGCAGGCTTCTTCGGCGTTGCTCCGGGAACAAGCGAAAAAACAAACCCGAACGCGCTAAAATCCGTCCTAGAAGGCACGATATTCACAAACGTTGCAGTAACTCCAGACGGAGATGTATGGTGGGAAGGGAAAGGCCCTAAACCCGAAAAGGCAATCGACTGGAAAGGCAACGCATGGACGCCAGACAGCGATGAGCCGGCGGCGCACGCAAACAGCCGTTTCACAGCTCCTGCTAAAAACTGCCCATGCTTCAGCCCAGAATGGTCTAACCCTGAAGGCGTCCCAATTTCCGCAATCATATTCGGCGGAAGACGTACAAAATTAGCTCCGCTTGTATACGAAGCGAAAAGCTATAACGAAGGCGTGTTCCTAGGTGCGACTATGGCGAGCGAGACGACCGCTGCTGCTATCGGTGCTGTTGGCAAATTGCGTCGCGACCCGTTCGCTATGCTTCCTTTCTGCGGATATAACATGGCTGATTATTTCTCACACTGGATTGAAATCGGCAAACAACTGACTAATCCGCCAAAATTCTATCATGTTAACTGGTTCAAAAAAGACGAAGACGGCAACTTCCTATGGCCTGGCTTCGGCGAGAACTTAGCCGTACTAAACTGGATCATCGAAAGAGTCGAAAACAAGAAACCAGCAGTCGAAACACCTATCGGCAACATACCTACAAAAGAAGACATGCCAATAGATAACTACGATGTGCTCTTTGATATCGATAAAACCTTATGGAAAGAAGAAACCGATTCAATAACCGATTTCTTCGAATCTCTTGGCAACGTTCCTCCAGCCTTGCAAGAAAGACTAGAAGAACTAAAAGGCAATATAGCTTAAATTATCTTAGCGATAACTTCTAATAGAATAACGCCGGGAATGCCTAACAGCGCGCAAAATAACCCCGTGATGAGATTTGCCCCCGCTAACCCGAATCCTGTCATTTGCAAGCCCGTTATAATTGCAAGCCCCGTTATTCCGCGGAAGAAAAACCGCTTAAACAGGCGCCAAATCGGGTATGTAGCGTAAACCACGACATACAAAACGATGCCGCCAAAGATGTATGCTAGTATTGTGTTCATAGGTATGTCCCTTCTTGTAATACTTGATAAATAACTATATGCTAAAAGGAGAAGTTTTATGAATCCCAAGACAAAAAGATTAACTCTCATCGCGCTTTTATCCGCAACAGGTATGATTCTCCCTTTTTCCCCATTTAAAATCATTATACCCCCAGCAATGACTATGACATTAGCTTCACACACCTCTATCTGGATAGCTATTTTCATATCTCCTTTAGCAGCTCTTTTCGTTGCCCTAGCAACTACTCTCGGCTTTTTCTTAGCAGGGTTGCCGCCAGTCGTGGTCGCACGCGCGCTCTCACATATCATATTTGCGGTTTTAGCCGGCATATATATAAAGAAAAAAGGCTCTCCAAAAACTTTGCTTGCAAATTCATTCTTTGCCGTGTTTTTCTCTATTATCCATGCCGCTTGCGAAATAGCCGTTGTATGGTTCCTCTTCTTCCCTGAACCAGAAACATATATTAAACTGTTCGCATCTCCTTTGACGTATGTGCTCATCGTAGTCGGCGGCGGGACATTTATCCACAGCATAATCGACTATATCTTTGCAGTCTTAGTTTTGGGAACAAGAAGGAGTATAAAAAATGGTAGCTCTGCTAAACGGAAGCCCGAATAAAGACGGCAACACATCTTTTTTACTAACCGAACTATCAAAAGAATTAGACGCACTAGGCGTCTCTAATAACATTTATAACATTCAAGACGCCATAGACGATGCTAAATGGAGTTTCTGCACAGAATGCACAAAACCTTGCACAAAGGTCTGCTTTGTTGGAACAAAATTAGAAGCACTATACGAAGAAATATTAAAATCAGACGGGCTAGTTATTGGTTCGCCTGTTTATTTTGGTCTTCCAACTGGTCAAATCAAAGCTTTTTTCGATAAATCACGAGGATATAGAGGTAAATACGTCGGCAAAAAACTTGCCGCCGTAACAGTCGGGCATTCACGCTTTGGAGGGCAGGAAATGGCAGCAAACGCAGTCTATTCTATGGCCCTTGTCCATGGCATGGATATAATAAATGACGGCTTTTTGGATTTAGACGCAGGGCATTTTGGCGTGCAAGCCCAAGCCCCGGCAAAAGATGATGAGTGGGCATTGTCGAGAATAAAAATACTAGCGAAAAGGCTCTCAAATTGCACAACCGCTTAATAATACTTTATGCCGCAGCAGTCGGCGTTGCTATATATACGTCAAGCCAATCGGCATACTGGGAGTTAGTGCTGGGAGTCGCAGGATTTTTATACATATACCTACTAATAAAATATCCCAAACGCATTTCTCTCTACCTAATCATCCCCTTTTTTCTCGTTGCAACATATCGTACAAACATCGATATACTACGATACGAAAGAATGCAAGGATATGCAGGCAAACAAGAAATCGAAGTGCGCGGCAAAGTTATTGATTTATATGATAGATTCGCGATAATCGACGCAGAAACCGTCAATAGAAAAACCGCAAAAGGCAAGATAAAGCTTTATAACATGGACGGGTTCGCCTTAAAAATCGGCGACACTATCCTCGCAAAAGCGCGCCCGAGCAAAGACGAACCGCCTAAGTTCGACAGCGGACAAGACTTGACGAAAATGAGTTTGTCCATGCATCAATATTTGTTCGCGTATTCAAACGAATATGAAGTAATAAACGAAAAAGTTGGGTTATTAACACACATATATAATTTCCGCGAGAGCGTTAAAGCAAGATTTGAAAAGATTTTTCCCGAAGACGAAGCAAACATAGCAAAAGCCCTAGTCTTCAATGATAAATACGGATTTTCGCCCGAGCTAAAGGCAGATGTTAAAGCGGCGGGCGCATCGCACATCTTCGCAATTTCCGGTCAACACCTCTCCATCGTCTCGCTGGGTATCATGCTGATGCTCGAAAAAATTTGCAGGCAATCAAAATTCAAAAACGCAATATCTATCATATTTATCATCACATTCACGATCATCGTCGGCTACGCTCCCGCACTCCTGCGATCTTGCATAATGATTGTGAAATACCTCTCTTCCCTTTTCTTCAAAAAGCGAGACGAGCCGATAGACAGCGTGTTTTTCTCCAGCATCGTCGTATTGCTTATATACCCTTTTGCTATGTTCACCCCTTCTTTCTTGCTGTCATATTCCGCAATTATTGGCATTCTTCTCCTCGCATCGCCGCTTTCCACCGTCAAGAGCAAATGGTTGAAATACGCATCGATCATCCTCGCATCGCTCGCCGCAATCGCCGGCACAAGCATCTTCACATCATATTTTTATAACGCAAATAACCTAACAAGCATTTGGTCTAGCATAGCATTAACGCCAGTTGTCACCCTCGCAATGTTTGGCATCTTGCTCATCGCATTCGTCCCATTCCTGCAAACTTTGCTAGCACCTGCAACATATTTCTTCCTCCACGCCATGAACTTGCTAATCAAAACATTTGCGAAAACGTCTTTCATGATACAAACAGGAACGCCAGAATTTATACATTTTATAGCCTACGGATTTATATTATATTTCTTGCACGTAATAATTAAAGAAGGAGTCGCACCATGGTTAAACGCTCGATTAAAGGCATCTTAATCTGCCTCTGCCTAGTTCTATCATTCCATACAGTCAATGCGTATATAGCAAAAAGTGATATAACTATAGATTTTGTGAATGTCGGGCAGGGGGATTGCGCCTTAATAACCTCGTCAGGCGGAAGACACATGCTAATTGATGCCGGAAAGGCGGACAGTAAAACAATAGAAAACATCAGCTCCATCGCGTATCTGCGCTCGCTTGGCATTAAGAAAATCGATGTACTCAGCCTATCGCATTATGACGATGACCACGCAGGAGCAATAGACGAGGTCGCAAAACTTTTTGACGTTGAAATCCTTTTCGTGCCAGAACCGCAAGACAACAAAGAAATAATTTTATTCACAGAAATCGCTAAAAACCTGCCAAAAGACGCTAAGATCATGTTCCCAACCAAAGGGGACGAAATGGCAATGGGCGATAATTTGAGCGTGGAAGTCCTGCGTTTTAACCCAAACGATAGCGATAGCAACGGGCGTTCTCTTGTCTTGCGCGTCAACGCATACAATACTTCGGCAATTTTCACAGGAGACATAGACGAAAAAATCGAAGACGAGCTGATCCGCACAAGCAGTGACAAAATCGATGTCGACATTGCCAAAGCCGCGCATCATGGTTCAAAAACATCTAACTCTCTAGCATTTTTCAAAGCGCTGTCGCCTATATATACCGTAATCTCTGTTGGCAAAAACTCATACGGGCATCCAACGCGCGAAGCATTAGACAATATCGCTGCATCAAACTCGAAAATTTTCAGGACCGACCGCGATGGCGGCGTCAGGTTCATCATAAACCATTCAAAAATAAAAGAAAAAAAGTTATAAATTAGTGAGGCACAAATGAAAACCAAACAACAAGACAGATATTATGCGCTCGACGCCCTGCGCGGAATTGCAGCACTCGTCGTCGCATTCGGCTTCCATTTTCTAAACTTCATCGGTTATGAAAAATGGAACAACATATGGAATTTCTTGCCGCGAATAGGCAGGTCTGTGTTAAACTTCATCTGCTCAATGGGGCACGGGGGGGTGGACCTCTTCTTTCTAATTTCAGGGTTCATCTTCATGGCGGTGTACTATAACAAGCTAAAAGATAAAAAAGTCTCATTCAAGGATTTCATGTTCAAGCGATATAGCAGGCTGTATCCGCTCTTTATTCTTACTTTAATTTTCGGTCTCGCCGTCTGTATAATAACCGCAAGCCTAAAAAAATTAGGGTTCTTTGATTATTTCTCGATGATTTTCATGTTTGATCCAAGGCTCGGCTTCAACCCACCTTTGCTAAACGAACCCGCATGGACATTGTTTTTAGAAGTCTTTGCATATCTCCTGTTTTTCTTCTTATGTACGTTCTCCAAAAATAAGAAAGTGTTTATCTTGCCTATAATGATCGGTCTTTTGGCTTCTATTTTCGGCAAAGACAACCTGCCAATTTTTAATTACTCTTGCGCAAGGCTTCTCGTGGGCTTCTTCCTAGGTTGCTACTGCTATGAGCTAAACATTAAAATCAAAACCATGAAACCAAATCTCAGGTTTTTGCTCCTAGGGCTCTTCTCGTGCACCGCATTCGCATTTGTTTTCTATTCATACATCGTCGGCGGCAAGATACCAAATTGGAATATGTTTTATGATTTTCTCGTCTTCCCAGAAA
The DNA here is from genome assembly GCF_054786075.1 of Treponema sp. R6D11. Classification (NCBI taxonomy): domain Bacteria; kingdom Pseudomonadati; phylum Spirochaetota; class Spirochaetia; order Treponematales; family Treponemataceae; genus Treponema; species Treponema sp. R6D11. The sequence goes on from NZ_BDHD01000008.1 coordinate 16,985, forward strand.
TCATGCTGATTGCTCTAAATGTCGGCTGGCTTTCAAGGTTCTTATCCCTGAGGCTTTTCCGTTGGTTGGGCGATATGTCATACTCGCTATACCTCTGGCATTATCCTCTCTTCTTCTTGTTGCGCCACTTTGGCTTGCCAAACGCAATGCCAAACAAAGCGTTTTATTTGTTGTATATTTTTATGTCACTTTTAATTTCGCACATATCTCATAACTATTTCGAGATGCCAACTCAAAAATGGCTGCGTACTAAAATAAAAGTATAACTATTTTTTAACCGATAATTTCCCGTTCGTTTCAACCACGGCTTGTTTAACCTTTTTGATTTTATCGACGTCTAAAAGTCTTAGCTCCTCGATCAGGTCGTCTATGTTCATGCGTATTTTTTCCATCTCGGCATAGTTTATCTTGCCGTTTTTTATTATCACGCTCGGCTTGCCTTGAAGAATTCTTCTAAACCCTTTCGACCGCATAGCAATATACGATATGAAAATTTCCGCGATGATAAGCGTAATAACAGGAACGACGCCCATAAGTAGCGGCGTGCCGGGGTTGCTGGCAGGAAGCGCCGCGAGCTCGGAGATCATGATAGTTATAACGAGCTCGCTCGGCTGAAGCTCGCCAATTTGCCTCTTACCCATAAAACGCATAGCGAAAACGACTAAGATATATAAAAAAATCGTCCTAAGAAAAACTGTACCCAAATCCGCGCCCTCCGTCTATAAAATAATAGTATAGACGAATTCTCACAAATATATTACAAATTCATTTTTTGCTTGACTAACGCCCGCTTTTTACTATATAATGTCTCTATTATGGGGGATAATACACTTAAAAAACAATTCATAACTGAAACGCTCGAAGAAAACTACATGCCTTATGCTATGTCGGTTATTGTTTCGCGCGCAATTCCGGAGATTGACGGGCTGAAGCCATCGCACAGAAAATTGCTTTATACGATGTATAAAATGGGGCTTTTAAACGGCGGACGGACTAAATCGGCTAACGTCGTTGGGCAGACGATGCGCTTAAACCCGCATGGCGATATGGCGATTTACGAAACCATGGTTCGCCTCACCGTCGGCAACGGCTCGCTTTTGATCCCGCTTGTCGATTCAAAAGGCAACTTCGGCAAACAATTCAGCCGAGACATGGCGTTCGCTGCATCGAGATATACTGAAGTTAAACTAACTTCTATCTGCGAAGAAATATTCGGCGAGATTGATAAAAACACCGTCCAATTTGTTGACAACTATGACTCCACAACGAAGGAACCCGTTCTCCTCCCAACACGTTTTCCTAACATTTTAGTAAATCCAAACCAAGGCATCGCCGTCGGCATGGCAAGCAACATCTGCGGGTTCAACCTAAAGGAAATATGCGAATGCACGATTAAATTATTAAAAAACAAACGCATACAAATCGAAGACGAAATCCTCGCGCCAGACTTCCCGCATGGCGGCGAGATAGTGTATAACAAGGCCTTGTTCAAAGAAATATTCGAAACAGGCAGGGGATCGTTTAAAGTCCGCGGCAAATATGAATACGACAAGAAAAATAACTGCATAAATATATACGAAATCCCATACACGACCACAATCGAAGCCATTATCGAAAAGATCGTCGAGCTTTCAAAAGCTGGGCAGATAAAAGAAATTGTCGACATCCGCGACGAAACGGATTTGAAAGGGTTAAAAATAACTATCGATTTAAAACGCGGCGCAAACCCAGACGAGCTCATGGGCTGGCTATACAAAAAAACCCCGCTCGAAGACTCGTTCGGTTGCAACTTTAACATTTTGATAAACGGCGAGCCGAGGGTTATGGGCGTACGCGAGATACTAACCGAATGGATTAAGTTCCGCGTTGAATGCGTAGGCAACAAGCTTGATTGGGAAATTAAAAAAGCCACAAGCCGACTGCATTTATTGGAAGGCTTAGAGAAAATATTATTAGATATCGACAAGGCCGTTAAAATAATCCGCGAGACAGATAACGAAAGCGATGTCGTGCCTAACCTTATGCGCGGCTTCGAAATCGACAATATCCAAGCCGAATTCGTCGCAGAAATTAAGCTTCGCAATCTAAATAAAGAATATATTTTAAAACGCACGAGAGATATCAAAAGCTTGATAGATGAAATATCAAACAAAAAATCGATTTTAGAAGATGAAAGCAAAATCAAAGGCGAGATCGCGAAGGAATTGCAAGACATCATAAATAAATACGGCGGCGAACGCAAAACAACCATCATCGACGAAGAAGAGATCGAAGAAGTTTCGCTAGAGCGCAAGGTTGATGATTATAACCTATCATTCTTCACGACAAAAGACGGGTACATCAAAAAAATCTCAGCCGTTTCATTGCGCGGCGCGAGCGAACAAAAGCTAAAAGAAGGCGATGCTATAAACTGGAGCTGCGAGGCGACGAACCTAAGCGAAGTCATAGTCTTCACCAATCAAGCCAGCTGCTACAAAGCAAAGGCATACGACATACCAGACACAAAAGCTTCCGCGTTCGGCGAATACCTGCCTGCGCTCCTATCCATGGACGATGGCGAAGAACCGATATATACGGTCGCAACTTTAGATTTCAAAGGGTTCCTTCTCTTTTGCTTCGAAAATGGGAAAATAGCAAAGATACCGCTGGAAAGCTACCAAACCAAAACAAACCGAAAAAAATTAGCAGGCGCATTCGCTGATAAATCAAAACTTGTTTCTATTATATACCTCCGCGAAGATGCAGACCTTTATGCTCGCTCAAGCAACAACAAGGTACTAGTTTTCAATTCATCGCAACTATCTTTAAAAACAACTCGCTCTTCCCAAGGCGTCAATGTCATTTCATTGCGAAAAGGTGCAACGCTAGACAAGGTCGAGCTATTAGCCGAAAACACATTTGCAGACAGCAATTATTATAAAACGAAAAACATACCAGCATCAGGATGTTTCATAAAAAACGAAGACGCAAACGGCAGTTTCGTGTGAGGTAGACAATATGCAATATATCGATAAAATAAAAAAAGCAGCGAAATATATAAACAAAAAAGTCGGCGTCGTACCTGACGTCTTGGTCGCACTCGGCTCTGGGTTAGAAGCTTTTGCTAACCTAGAAGGCGCAATAAGAATAAATTTTGCAGACATACCATTCTTCCCAGTAGCAACCGCGCCAGGGCATAAAGGCGAACTTGTCTTCACAGAATACGGCGGCATAAACATCGCAATTATGAACGGCAGAGTCCATGCCTATGAAGGGTATACACCAAAAGAAGTCGCTTTCCCAATAGCTGTTTTTGGTTATATGGGCACAAAAGGATACGTCTCAACCAACGCATCCGGCGGCATAAACGAAAAGTACGATGCAGGCGATATCATGCTTTTCAAAGACCATATAAATATCGACGGCTCTAACCCGCTCATAGGAGAAGTCATCCCCGAGCTATCGCAAGAACGCTTCCCAGACATGGCAATATATAATAAAAACGTGCGCGAGCGAATCCTAAAACGCATCAACTTGCATGAAGGTGTGTATTCATATCGCTACGGTCCGTGCTTCGAAACACCAGCCGAGGTGATCATGCTAAGAGCAATGGGAGCAGACGCGGTCGCGATGTCTTCCGTACACGAAAATATAATGGCAAAAAACATCGGTATGAACATTGCTGCGCTAACATTGATTGCAAACAAGGCTGTCACAGAAGATAAACCGCCGATAACGCATGAAGAAGTTTTGATTGCGGGGGCAACGTCAAAAACCAAAATGATAGAAGCGATAAAAATAGCTATTGAGGAAGTTTATGCAGAATTATAAATGCAAAAATATAATAACGATGAACGATGCATCGCCTGTTGTCGATGGTTTTATTGGCGTGGAAAACGGCGTTATTGTTTATATCGGCGAGAATAACCCAGCCGATAGCTATATAGATTATAGCGAGAAAATAATTATGCCGGGGTTGATAAATTGCCACACACACCTCCCAATGGTCGCATTCCGCGGTCTGGCAGACGACGTCGATTTGCATACTTGGCTTGAGAAATACATCTTCCCGCGCGAAGCAGAACTAAACAGTAGCGATTTTTATAAATATTCATGCGATGCGATAGACGAGATGATTTTGTTCGGCACAACCTGCCTAGCAGATATGTATCTTGATTCAGCGGCGGCAAAAAAATCATGCCAAGAAAAGCGCGTGCGGGCAAACATCTGCAGCCAAGGCAGAAATTTAGAATTAAATGAAACAGACAAAATCAAAATCGATGTCGGGCTTCACAGCGTATACACCGCCGAGCTAGACGATATAAAAAACATACTAAACCTTGGCAATAGATTCCATGTGCACATCAGCGAGACGATTAAAGAAAACCAAGATTGCATAGCAAAATACGGCAAAACCCCAACAAAATTCCTCGCAGACCTTGGCTATTTTAACAAGTCGGTCTATGCCGCTCATTGCGTATATTTGGAAGAAGAAGATATTAAAATTTTTGCAGAATCTGGAGCAAGCGTCGTCCATTCCCCTTCTTCTAACCTTAAGCTCGGCTCAGGGATTGCGAATATCCCAAAATATCAAACAACCGGCATAAACATCGCTCTTTCAACCGATGGCGCGGCAAGCAACAACTCTCTCAACATGTTCACCGAGATTAGATTAGCCGCATTGCTACACAAAGGCATGACAAAAAACGCCCTGACCATTCCTGCATACGAAGCCTTAAAAATGGCGACGACAAACGGTGCGAAAGCTCTCGGAAGAGATAACGAAATCGGCACGCTAAAAGAAAACATGCAGGCGGATTTTATAGTGATAGACACGTCAAAACAAAACATGAAGCCAATGAATAATGCGATTTCAAGCGTAGTATATCAGGCAAACGGTAGCGAAGTGGAGAAAGTATATATCGGCGGAGAGGAAGTTTTATGAAAGGCTATCAAAAACCGAAGACCCTAAGAAATCTAGCCATCGCAGGGCTCGCGATCTATATCGTCGCGTGGCGCGTTTCTGCAAGCGTGCATATAATACAAACCAAAGAAAGCCTTTGGGCGTTCTTGGCATCAATTAAAAACTTCTTAGTCGCCCTGTTCGAACATCCGTTCGACTTCACGGGCGCAAAATTTGGCAGCACATTTATGCTGTTTTTAATATTAGCCTTTATCGCTTTTATGTCCGTATCTGGCGACCTAGTTAAAAAGTGGAACCTCGAAGGGATCATGAAGAAAAAAGAGCTAGACGCGAAAAACCCAGTTAGGCACACGAAACCTAAAGTTGATAAAATGGCAGCGCAAAACCTAGACGAGATGATCGGGCTTGGCAATGTCAAAGAAGAAGTGAAGAAAATTATCGCATATTACCATGTCCAACGTCAGCGCAAACTCCGCGGCATGACGTACAGCCCGCTGAACCTGAACCTCGTTTTCTATGGTAACCCTGGTACAGGTAAAACCGTTGTCGCGAGATACATAGCAAAAACATTAAAGAAAAATCATATCTTATCAAAAGGGCACATCGTCGAAGCGGATAGAGCAACCATGGTCTCGCAATACGGAGGCGGTACATCAGCATTGGTGCACGACGTTGTCGAGCAAGCGCTTGGCGGAGTTCTATTTGTCGATGAGGCATACACCCTAACCCGCCATGGCGACCAGGCAGGGCAAGAAGCGGTTGATACCCTCCTGAAACTTATGGAAGATTTCAAAGAAGATTTAGTCGTAATCGTCGCGGGATATGACGATCTTATGAACGAATTCGTCGAATCTAACCCTGGTTTAAAATCGCGCTTCACGAAGCATTTGCACTTCCCAGATTATAACGCGGAAGACCTAACAAAAATCTTCAACCTAATCGCAGAAAAACGCGATTATAGGATCACGCAAGGTGCGCAAGAGAGAATCCAAAGCATCTTTGAAGGCGTAGTGCAAAACAAGGGGACAAATTTCTCAAACGCGCGGCTTGTGCGTAACATATTCGAACAAATCGCGGAACAGCAAGCGCTTAGATTGGGCATCAAACGCTGGTTCATCCCGCGCAAATTGCTAGCCGAAATCCGCGAAGAAGACATCCAATCCTTCATCGACGCTCTAGCAGACGAACATTAAAAATTTAATTTTATAAAAGAGGCATAAGCCTCTTTTTTTATGCTCCGCTAAAAACCAAACAGCTTTTTATTATAAATTATCCATTATCAATTGTTAACAGAATGTTAAATCTGCACCGAGTTTACACAAATTTAACATAATTAACGACATAGCCTACCATATAGGTGTTATAATTAAGTTAAGATCAGGGGGAGTAATTAGATAGGATTACAAGGAGAGAATAGCATGGAACCTATTAAAAACTCTTTATTAATAACCTCTAGGAGAATCGGCGCGAAAGTGCTGTCTCTTTTGTTGTGTTTAGCAATTTTCGGCACGATCTTGCCGAATAATATAACCTTGCCAAAAGCCGAAGCGGCAACTGCTGGGTTCGGGCAAACCCTCGCATGGAATAATGGGTTCACTGCGCCTTCAAGTGGCGTCGTTGCAAGAATGCGATTACAAAATGCCACAAATGGTATTCGTTCTGGAAGCACACACACTTTGCCAACTGGCAGCAAATGGTCCAAAAACGGAACCACTTGGAATACAACAGCTATATCCTCTCAAACCGATATAAAAAATGATCCTAACTGTACATTATATATTTTTACTCCTATTACGGGGTTTTCTGATTTAGGAACATCTAGCCTTCTTCCAGACGTTGAAGCAGATGTCGATGTTTCTATGGATCCGAGCATAACAACGGCTCCAAACTATTTTTTATCAAATTATGCATACGGTTGCTCATATATTCGTTCCATTGGCGTACCAAACACGAGTGGCATCACAACAATTAATAATGATTTTATGAGAGGTTATGCTCTTAGTGTTGGTCTTAATGCATATAATAATTCTGGTCATCCTCCATTGATAGGCACAGGCACTGTATACGATTATAGTTATCCATTAGCCGCGCCTAATATGAATCCAACAATATCTTCTGTTGGAAATAACTTTATGAAATATTATGCTATGAATATGGTAACGTGTCTTAGCTCTTTAGGCGTGCCCGATACTAGCCATTTAACAAGCGTAGGCAATAACTTTATGGAGGGTTATGCAGTAGGAAATGATCTTCCATCTGTCCCTGTTTTTACTAGTTTAAAAACTGCTGGCGATAATTTTATGAAATCATATTTTGGCAATTTTGGTCCAGTATATGTTCCCGCCCCTTCATTTCCTGCATTAACTTCCGTAGGCACAGGATTTATGACAGAATATAATTCTCCATCGCCTAATTATAGCCTAAAAGCATCGAAAACTAAATCCATTGCTTTGCCAAACATTCCTGTTTTAACCTCCGCCGGAAGTGATTTTATGTTATATTATTGTTATTATGATAACGATCTTGAAGACATATATGCTCAATATGCTCCCTCTTACCTAGCCACACATGATATTAATAACATTTTAGTGACAACAAATATTTTCAACACTTCTCTCCACACAGCAACAATAAGCGGCGTAAATTTTTCCACATATCAAGCAAACACACCAGCTTGGCAAGCTTTAACGGCAAGCGGAAAAACTCTGTATTTAAATGGTATTAAAAACACTAGCCAAGTTGTGACATTGCCGGTGAATATAACACCAAATGTTACAGTCAACGGAACTTATACTTATAACAAAACAGCCCAAATACCAGATGTCACGGTTTCATATAATGGTCAAGTATTCACTAGCGCTGATTACAATATTTCTTGCTCTAGTAATACAAACGCAGGAACTGCAAGTGTAACTGTTACTATGAAAAACGGTTATACTGGAAGCAAAACCGTAAACTTTACTATTGGAAAAAAACCGTTGAATATAGTTCCTAAATCTAATCAATTTAAGACTAAAACATACGGAGCAGCAGACCCTACTTTAACTGTCACATTTGCTAATTGCGATGTCATCGGAGTATGTTCTGGCGACACTGCATCTCCGTCCATAACCTCACAAACAGTTAGCGGCACTGCAGGTCCATCACGACCTGCCGGAGGATATAGCCTAACTATCACTGGCTCAATTACTAGCACAAACTATTATGTAGAAAATACTATAACTAATAATTTCCTCACTGTTAACAAAGCGCCCCTAACTATCACTGCATATAATGCTGAACGTTATGTGGGAGAACTATCATTCGTCCCAACATATTATTTCAGCGGTTTTATTGATGGCGAAAATTGGGACGATGCAGCCGTAACAGATGGTCGCACCGTTTCCTTTTCATACACTCCTCAGCTGAATTTTCCTTTAGTAAAAGGCACATATAGCATAATTCCTTCTGGCGTAGATTTCGTTAATTATGAAGAGAACTTTGTAAGCGGAACATTATCTGTGATTACAATGGCTTCTTTCACTACGACCCCGCAAGCTACTAGTCACACTTACAATGGACAAAATCAAACATTAGTTTCTGCCGGCGCTTCGTCAACCGGAACACCTTATTATTGTTATAAAAAATCTACTGACAGCACTTATAGCGCATGGAGCACTAGCATCCCTGCAGTCACTAACGCCGGCGCATACGATGTGAAATTTAAAGTTGTAAAAAATTCTAATACCGATCGTGATTCAGTTGAGACAGCAGTCACTACAAATATATGGAAAAAAGACATTTATATAACCTTAACGGCTGCCAACATTACATATAGCAGCCAAGATCCAACTATAAGCTACAATACCGCTGCAGCGACGGGATTCGTTGGCGGCGATACATATGCTTCAACTTTTAGCGGCACTATAGTGACATTCATCGATGGCGCGACATATTCGTCTGGCAAGCGTCCTGTCGGAACGTATTATTTGAATGGTTATGGAGCTACTGCAAATAACTACATAACGAATTTCGCAGGCAGCTTCACTGTATATCCAAAAGCGATTACGCCAACGGTCTCTGTAACCTCTTCATATATCGCAACAGGCAGTGCAATAACCCCAGCATCAAAATATGTTATTGTTAAAGACGGCAATACTGTTTTAACTCAAGGAACGGATTACACATACGTCGCTTCTAACAATACCGCCCCAGGAAATGCGACTGTAACCGTAACGCTTACTGGCAACTATTCCGGGGGTGGCACTGCAACTTTCAAAATAATTGACGAGGATATTTATTCTTATAAAAAAGGCGTAATAGCGACGATAAAAGTTGACTCTAATGCTATTTTGCCTGCTAATAAACCAATGGTTAAAGGCAGCATGTGGTCTACTGATAACATGATTTGGACGACAAATGATTTGACCAATTCGGACGTCTATTCAAAACGAAATAGTTATATCTATATTTTCACTCCAGAAGATAGAATGGATGCATCAACCGATGCCGTTCTCCCCAATATTGCTTCAACCGTAACCATTGATGTCGATCCAACGATAACTAACGCAGGGAGCAACTTCCTAGCATATTATGCTGCTAGTTGCTATAACATCACTTCTCTTGAAATACCAAACACAGAAAACATCGCATCTGTTGGAACCAATTTCATGAAAAACTTTGCCTCACTTTGTTCAGGGCTGAATTTCTTAACAACATCTGCAAGCCCAGCATGGTTTGCGACGCACGATGTTGACTTCAGCGTCCCTTCATCTCGCCTAGGATATATCAAACTTCATATTGACAAAACCGATAGCGAAAGCGACTCCGAATATCGAGCTAAATACTATGCTTGGCTCGCTCTAGAGGATCAATATAGAACATTGCATATCAACTATATCAGAAGTCCTTATAATATAATTCCAACCACCTCTTTAGGCGCGGTTGCAATAACCAAAACACCTATCGCTGCAAGCGACTTAGTATATAACAGAAGTAATCAAGATTTATTAAGTGAATTAGCAGAAAGTGATAATTACGGAATAATCCAATATGCCGTTGTTGCATCAGGCACAGCTTGCCCTGCAAAAGATAGTAGCTTATGGTCCGCAGAAATACCAACAGCTATAAACGCCGGTAACTACGATGTATGGTTTTATTCAAAAGCTCCACATGGAGGGTTTACTGATTCCGTAGCGCAAAAAGTTGGGCCTATTAACATTGCCAAAAAATCAGTAACACCAAATGTGCGAGTAAATGCAAGTTACATAAAAACCGGCTCACCTATAATTCCTGCGGATGAAGTTATCATTGTCCAAGATATGAATGATGTATTAAGCGTTAATGATTATAATAGATCTGCAACGAATAACACAAATGCCGGAACAGCTACTCTCACAATCACGCTAAAAGGAAATTACCAAGGTTCAGCTACCTCATCTTTCGAGATTTATAACACGAGCATATTTGAAAAAGCTCAAGGAGTTATAGCAAATATTATCATCGCTAACGATGCAACTCTTGATGACAATAAATCCATGACATATGGCTGTTTATGGTCAACAGACCAAAAAATATGGAAATCAACAGATATAACGCCAGCAAACATTGCTCAATATGCAGGCGGCACAATTTATGTCTATACACCAAGCGGCGTGTATAATAGTACTGGCTCTATTTTGCCGAACATAAAATCTTCTGTTACAATAACTATCGATCCGTCGATCACGACTGTCGGCGATAACTTTATGAGAAATTTTGCTTTAAATTGCTACAATATTACCTATCTTGGCGTTCCAAATACAAGCAACATAACATCTGTGGGTACTCATTTCATGAGTTGTTATGCTTATGGATGCGAAGGAATAAGAACTTTTAATATAATAAAGCTTGATTCGCTACAATCTGCTGGTTCTGAATTTATGTTGGGCTCTCTAACTGGCGTAGACCTTCTTTTATCACTCAACGCATACGACTCATATCCTGGTTGGTTTGCAAACCATAATGTTTCATTTGGTATTTCTGAAAACTTATTAGGAACATTAAAGTTTAATTTATATAACACTGATGCAAATGTTAATCAAACTCATGAGGCGCGCTATTTGTCATGGCTTAATTTAACTCAAACAAATAAAACTCTATGGCTAAACTTTATCCGCAATCCGTTTAACGTTATTGCCGACCTAGGTCAATGTTCTTTGTCATCTTTATCTCCCCGAACTCAAGAATTCACTCGTTCTGAATTATCACTATTGTCATACCAACCAACGACTAGTCTTAATGGTCAAGTTTTATATTCCGTAGTCCCTCATAATGCAGCTCCTCCTTCAAAATCAATCACCTCTCTATGGAGCGAAAATATTCCTAAAAGAACCGAAATAGGCACATACGATGTATATTACTATGCAAAAGCTACTAACGGCGCAACAACCGATTCTGTTACTAAAATGGTTGCATCAACGATCACGCCGAAAGTGTTATCAGCTATTGATATAGAATTTTTGACTAAATATGTATATCAAGGGCAAGCTATAGAAGTTTCATCAATTGATTTCATCGCTAGAGACGTAAATTATGTTATGAATTATTGGGTTGATTTCTCCTTCACAGTTTCAAACAATGCTTCTGCCGGCACGGCACAAATAGATTTCACATTCACTGGCAATTACACTGGTTCTGCCTCAAAAACTTTCCAAATCTATGATGATATATATTCATACGAGCCAGGCGCTATCGCGGAAATTTCTATTAAAAATTCTTCTGGCGTTACCTTATCTGGTATTACTAATAAATCAGGGACCTTAAACAAGAAAAGTTTGATCTCCCTCGATCAATCAAAATGGTATCCTTCCACATCCATATCATACGCTAACGTCTCGAATTCTACTATATATATCTATACTCCGCTATCTGGTTTTGAAAATGATGCTTCAGCATATGTATTTGGCGATTATTATGCAAACCAAGTTTCTATCACAATCGACCCTAGTATAACAAGCGTTGGCGATAATTTCATGAGCAATTATATTTGGTCAAGTAATGCTATCGTCTTTAAAACCCAAATAGATCTTTCTAATATCACAACTGCCGGCGATAACTTTATGAGAGAATTCGTCACCGGTGGTTATCATCCTTATCCCGCTCCGTATCTTCCTAACCTAACAACTGTCGGCGATAACTGTTTGTATAATTTCACTTGCGGCAATGTGCCAGATTCATATCCTAACTTCCCTAGCCTTGTAACCGCTGGCGATAATTTCATGTATAAATATTTTGCATCTGGCCAGTATGGAGACAATTATAAATTTATTGTGGAAACTATTTCGGACTTCCCTTGTTTAACATCTGTAGGCGATAATTTCTTAAGCCTTGCATATGATTTTGGTGAAGCGTACTATAGCTTTATGAAATATGACACCCTAAAACTTCCTGACTTCCCTTCTCTTATATCCGCTGGGAACAACTTTATGAGCAAATTAGCAGGTCCGGCTAATTGTTTTCAAAAATTCAATACTGTTATTTCCCCAAGATTCCCAAATCTAACATCTGTTGGTAGCGAGTTCATGGCGTTTAATAGTTTTGATTTAACCTTTTATTCGGGATCCATCACTTCTAGACAGAACATCGTATTGCCATATCTTCCTAGCCTAATAACCAAAGGCCCTCAATTTATGCAAAACTATGCCTCTTATTCTAACTTCGAAACCTATGATGGACCAGAATGTTTTGAAGATTTTGATGTTGATCTTGGAAACGTTGACGGCGGAACTTCATACCAATATAAGCGCACCTACCCTAGCATAAAAATACATAAAAACCAAGGCGAGACAGATAGCGAATACGAAGCAAAATGCCTTGCATGGCTTGATTTGATCGAGACAGACCGCACTCTATGGCTAAACTTTATCCGAGATCCAAAAGCTGTAATCGCAGCTGATGGCAATGTTGGCGCGCTTCAACCGATCGACGTTACTCCTGCTATCCCAAATAGCAATCTCGTATTTAACAACACATACCAAAGCCTATTAGATACTCTTCCTGTCCCAGATGGCGGAGTTGTGATGTATTCAATAACAAAAGGCGACGCGCCAGCACCAGAAAAAGATCATAACTATCTAAACTATCGTGAAGACCATAGATCTCCATGGTCCTTGCAAGAACCAGTTGCTTTTGATGCAGGAACATATACCGTTCATTATTATCAAGACGGACCATCTGGGCTATATGGAAACAGCGAAATATTCCATACAAACCCTATAACGATCGCTCCAAAGGTTATCACACCAACCGTCGACATCGAGCCAATTTGTTACACAGGCGATGAGATTATACCTCGTGTATATATCGACCAAACGGATTTTAATACATATAATAAAGAAATGCTCGTTAAAGACGGCAATGTTATACTAGGCGAAAACATAAATAAACGTTTGGATGCTATCCCTGATGGCGCATATGGCTATCGTACTAACGCTCCAGAATATGGAGACGCTGCATATTATCAAACTCGCGATTTCAGCATGGAAAATTTTGAAGATAACATCGCTCCGGGCATCGCGTCATTCGATTTAGTTCTTGAAGGCAACTACAGCGGCACAAGCCGAGTTACTTTCGAAATCCTAGGCCGCGCAGAATATTGCTATAGAATCTACGGCCCTGGTATTTTCACTACGGTTCATATAGACGAAAAAGCTGATGTTTCTCATCCGGCAGTTGGAAACCAATATAGTAATAATCTCTCTGTTGATGCAAGACATAATGTATATGCATCGAATAATTTCCACAAACCTTTAAACAAAGGCCTTTCAGCATCAGGAGTGCTAGGTGATAGCAACGCCGCTGTAAACAGCAATGGAATAGCTTATTCATCTTTTTCTAGTACGGAGCTTCAAAAATTAAAAGGAAAAGAATTATATATTTATTCTAAGCTAACACCGGGCGATTTGAGCGATATGAATACTACCCCTAATATTGATTCAACTGTTGAATTCGAGATTGACCCTAGCATAACAACGCTCGGCAATGATTTCATGAAACAATATTTATATAATAATCGTGGAGTAAAATCAGCTAAATTGCCTGATTTATCAAACGTGACGTCCGTTGGCGATGGCTTTTTGAGCGAGTTTAGTATGCATCTCGAAAACATCGAATTCGGCGATATGTCTAACATACAAACCGCAGGCAGCAATTTCATGTATAAAGTTTTAGGAAATTATTATGATTATTGTAATATAGAAGAATTTCCTTCTATCAATTTATCAAGCCTTGCTTCTGTCGGCGATGGCTTTATGTTTAATAGCTTATATAATATTCGGAGCGTTAAAACTATCGGCGCGCCTCATCTTCCTAACCTTAAAACCGCAGGCGAAAATTTCATGTCTAATTATGGTCGTGACTGCTACGCTATGGAATCGCTAGAACTTCCTACACTCCCAGCAGATTTCCAAACAACCGGAAGCATCGGCATTAACGCATCTGCAGGAAGAAAACTCGCCGAGCTGAAAGTTAGAGGCGAACCTGGTTATTGGGCAGCGCATGACGTTTCAATAGAGGTTCCATTATATCGCGAAACATTTATCAAGCTATTCGTTGAAAGAGACACCGGCGAGCTAGACGGCGCATATGAGTCTCGCTGCGAAGAGTGGGATGAGCTAACTAACAGCGGACGCACACTATGGCTCAACTATATCCGTCATCCTCATTTTGTAACTAATGATATTCCTAGAGAGCCAGCTAGTTTCACGGCGTTTGAACATTTCGGACCAGGCGCGTTAACTACAATAAACATGCTAGACAACGAAAGTTCATACTATGAAATTATGAGATCAAAAAATTATCTTTCATCTCATAACGTATATCCATTCTACTCTGTAGACGAAATTCATTGGTATTCATACTACGCATTTTATTGGCAAGATTATATTAATGAAAAATTCAACGAAGCTATTTTGGAAAGCGACAAACTCTATATTTACTACCCAGAATCTTCTCTGTCTGCTTACAATACCGTAGCATATTATACTCCTAACATCAGCAGCGATGATGTTGTAATCGAGCTAGACCCAAGGATCACGACTGTAGGCTCTAATTTCATGTCAGGTTTTGCAATGAATTGCACGGAAATAACATCCATCACAGGGCCAGACACATCAAACATCACTTCAGCTGGTAGCAACTTTATGTATACTTTTGCATCAGGTTGTCAAAACCTAACTTCTCTTACAATCCCTACCATCAATTTCCCATTAACTGACACAGTTTATGATAAAGGCAATTATATCCCTGGCAATATCGGAGACTTCATGAGCAATTATGCGTATGGTTGCTCTAGCTTAACCGAATTCGTTACGGATTCAGCCCCTGGAGCTTTCGCACAACGCGATATAGCATTCCGTGTCCCTGCCTCTTGCGAAGGCAAACTTTCGCTTAATCTGATAAGAAAATCTGGCGAAACAAACGCAGAATATAGCGCGAAACGCGAGGCATGGGAAGCGTTAACCGTCGGGCAAAATGATTATACTGGGCGCACACTATGGCTAAATAGAATTCGCCATGCATATTTCATTCAAGACGATGGGCAAATGGCGTTAGAGAACGCACCAGAGATATACGATATGTACGGCTCTGGAGTTATCGTAACCATGCACATTGCAGACGATGCAGCCATCCCACTAGGCGTTCCGTATAGCGGCGGTTCAACTTATATTAATTACTCAATAGACGGCATCGTTTGGCATTCTAGTCCAAGTACGCTTTCTACAGAGGAAAATCAAACCGATATGAGAGGCAGAGATCTATATTTCCATTATCCGCTTCTAGATGAAGTTTATGTGTTTTTAAGCTTGCCTAACATTAAGGCAGACGTAGAAGTCGAAATTGATTCTCGCATATCGGATGTCGGCGACTATTTCTTATATTATCTCGCAAAAAATAAAACCAACTTCACGTCCCTCGGCGTTCCTGATTTGTCGAACGTAACAACCATTGGCGATTGGTTTATGTCAAATTATGCAGACAACGCAACAGGGCTAGAAGAACTTCCTGTTCCTGATTTGTCGAACGTAACAACCCTCACTGCAGAAGGTTTCATGAATAATTATGCAAGCGGCACGAATATCGAAACTTTAGGCGCGCCTGATCTCTCAAGTTTGCAAACACTTGTTGGACAGTGCCACACGTTCATGCAATATTATGCACAAAATTGCCCAAATCTAACTTCGCTTGGCATCCCTGTTTTGCCTGACATCGAAGTACCTCCTTCATTCTCAATAAATAGCTACTTAAGGAATTTTAATGTATATCGGTTATATTGTTACGGCGGAAATAACCCTAACCTAACAGAGCTGACTTCAACTGGCGACCCTGGCTATTTTGCAACGCATGCTTTTAGCTTCGGCGTCCCTGCTGAGAAAGAATTTGTCATGACATTCAAAGCCATTAAAAACGATGGCGAAACAAAAGGGGAATACGAAGCTAGATGCGAGCTTTGGGAAGCTCAAATGAAAAAGAACAAAACCCTATGGCAAAACTACATCCGTCATCCATATTGGATGGAAAAAGACGGCGAAGATGAAACCGAAAACAAATTCCCTCCAGAATTATTCGAATATTATGGCTCAGGCGTTGTTGCAACTATGCACATTGCAGACGATGCTGTTTATGAAGGCATAAATGGACTATCCGCTCGAAAAGATGTTTTGTATTCAACCGACCCTCTCGGGGCAGGGCAATTATTCAATTGGGGCAGAACCATGCCAGATATCGAAGATATTCGTGGCGGCGAGCTATATGTATACACTCCTATCAACACCCAGGCTACAGGCATAGCCCTTCCAAACATTAAAGCAGATGTTGAGCTCGAAATTGACCCTAGCGTAACTACTATCAAAGGTGCTTTCCTAGCCGATTATGCTAAAGGTTGCTATAACCTCACCTCGCTTGGCGTTCCTGATTTGTCTAACGTCACGTCTATCGAACGCTTAACCAACGCAGATGATGACTCTCGTGATTATGATGACTGGGATTATGATCTAGGCAGCATTAGATTTATGAATAATTTCGCTGACGGCTGCTTCAACATAAAATCTCTCGGCCTACCTGATTTATCAAACATATCTAATATTAATTTTGGCTATTCTAGCTCTCAGTTTATGTTTAGATATGCTAACCATTGCTATAATCTAGAAACATTAAAAGCAAGCGGCACACCAGGTTATTACGCTGATCATGAATTAATTTTTGAAATTCCAGAAGCGCGCGAGGGCATCGTTAAACTCTGCGTGCCAGAAGAGCACGAGAATGAATGGAGAGGCATTTTATCTCCTGGATTGCCTGGTTATGATATCGGCACGCTACGATTTAACCGCATTATAAAGCAAAGCGATATAATAACAGACGATTCATATGAGTTTGTTGTAGACCCAGGCATCGTTGCAACTATGTACATCGATGATAATGCCAGCTTTGCAGAATGGTGGGATTATAACGAATATTATCTTCCTAGATTTTCAAAAATGCGCGGGTATGCACAATGGTCGACAGATATGATTAATTGGTCTGCCGCACCACTTTTAGTGAGCCAAGAACACGAACTACAAGGAAACACGCTATATATCGGCATTCCAAGAGAGTTCGCAACGATAACACCAGAAAACAATCGCGGAGACTCAGCAGGCTATTATTTTGGCTATGGTTCAAACATTGCTGCTGAAATACGACTATCTGGCATACCTAACATTAAAGCAGACGTTGATATTTGGCTAGACCCAGAGATAACAGTCGTTGGGCCAGGCTTCATGAACGGTTTCGCGCTAAATTGCTATGATATCAAATCATTAGGCATGCCAGACACATCGAATATAACATCAATTTGCAAAGGTTTCATGGCAAGCTTTGCGGAAAATTGCCGGAAATTACAATCGCTAGAAGCTCCGGATTTATCAGGCGTCACAGGATACACCCCAATCGACGCAATATTTGAACAAAGAGGATTTATGGAAGGGTTTGCGAAAAATTGTTCTCGCCTAACCT